>CAUVSV010000022.1:0-30032 GCA_963554735.1 Streptococcus oralis | reverse complement strand
GTCAAGCCCCCGACACCCGAATCCAAAAAACCAATTGGTCGATTATCCATACAGTCTTCTTTCTAGTCTTTTTTCTGATTGATAGTTCATCATGATTACTCTTCCTAAATGAACGGTTAGACAGCTTCATAGAATGGCAACTGCCTCTCTTTTAATCATAATCAAATATCAATAGAATGCAAGGAAAAAGTCTTATCCTTGAGAACTATTGAACATAGTGAGAAGTCTGGAACTTTCATCCCAGACTTTTCCTATTTATTTCTTTTTATTGTTAGCAAGAGCTGCTTTTTGTTGGCGGATGATTTGGTGGTAAACTTGTTGTACCTTTGCTTCGCTTGGCTTTTGACCATTTGCGCTCAAAAGAGCACGAACTGCCTCAGCGTTCAAACGTGGGTTGTCCGCAAATTCTTTTTCGATTTGCTTACGAACCAAGTACATCCCTCCAAGAGCTCCTCCTAGAAAAGCTAACACAATCAAGATAATTGCTAAAAGTAAATCCATTCTTTTTCTCCTGTTTCTTTTTGAGTCTTCTATATTATACCATAAAGTGACTTTCCTGACTAGTTTGTTTTACGCTTTCAGGGAGGGGGTTAAGCTAATTCTAAGTTAGTCTTACAATCAGAATGACTTATGAAATTACGAATAATTCCACCCTTTCCTCTCTTTCTTCTACTTTTTTAAGAAAAAACAACAGCAAATATGTATCTTGCTAAAAAGTTCTTGACAAATGCTAAGCGACCATTAGAATGGGAGGTGAGGAGATAAATAGAAACAAATTAAACGAAACTGCTTTATAAAATGTAAGCGGTTTCGAATACACAAAGGAGGGTTTTATGAAAAAACACTTTTGGGAGAAATCCTGTCGCTATAGCATCCGCAAGCTGACGGTTGGGACTGCTTCTGTTTTACTGGGGGCTGTTTTTCTAGTCAACCATACTGTAGCTGCAGACAGTGTTGAAGTCAAGCAAACTGAACCAACCTCTGTCGAAGCTATCACTAAGCCTGATAGTGAACCCCAAGCTGCTGAAGCTACTGAAACTACAAAACCGTCTCTAGCCGAGAGCCCAGTAGTTTCCGAAAGCAAGCCAGCTAACGAGACTCAGACGACAAATAGTCAAGCTAGTGAAGAAGCCATTGTAGAAGCTAAAGAAAATAAGGAACCTGAAAAAGCAGATCAGCCTGTGACAAAGCAAGAAAACTATCAACTCAACTACGATCAACCAACAGCTCCCTCCTATGATGGATGGGAAAAACAAGCCCTTCCTGTCGGAAATGGAGAGATGGGAGCCAAGGTTTTCGGTCTCATCGGTGAGGAGAGAATCCAGTACAACGAAAAGACCCTCTGGTCAGGAGGACCACAACCTGATAGCACCGACTATAACGGAGGAAACTACAAGGATCGCTACAAGGTCTTAGCAGAGATACGTAAAGCCCTCGAAGCTGGTGACCGCCAAAAAGCAAAACAGCTAGCTGAACAAAATCTAGTTGGACCAAACAACGCCCAGTATGGACGTTACCTAGCCTTTGGAGATATCTTCATGGTCTTTAATAACCAGAAGAAAGGACTAGATACTGTAACTGATTATCATCGTAATCTAGACATCACCGAAGCCACTACGACCACTTCTTACACCCAAGATGGGACGACCTTCAAACGCGAAACCTTCTCCAGTTATCCTGATGATGTCACTGTAACCCACTTGACCAAAAAAGGAAACAAGACACTTGACTTTACCCTTTGGAACAGCTTGACAGAAGACTTGCTTGCTAATGGCAACTACTCTTGGGAATATTCCAACTATAAGAATGGTCATGTCACTACAGATGCAAACGGAATCCTTCTAAAGGGAACTGTCAAAGATAACGGCCTCCAATTTGCATCCTATCTAGGAATTAAAACGGACGGAAAGGTGACTGTTCAGGACGAAACTCTGACCGTTACAGGCGCAAGTTATGCAACCCTCTATCTCAGTGCCAAGACTAACTTTGCTCAGAATTCAAAAACCAACTATCGAAAAGACATTGACCTCGAAAAAACAGTTAAAGGGATTGTCGAAGCAGCTAAGTCCAAAGACTACGAGACACTTAAAAAGGCCCATATCAAGGACTATCAAAGTCTCTTTAACCGCGTTAAACTGAACCTAGGTGGAAACAAGACTGCTCAAACGACAAAAGAGGCTCTTCAAGGCTATAACCCAGAAAAAGGGCAAAAATTGGAAGAACTCTTCTTCCAATACGGACGTTATTTACTCATCAGTTCGTCTCGTGATCGGACAGATGCTCTTCCTGCCAACCTACAAGGAGTCTGGAATGCCGTAGACAATCCACCTTGGAACGCTGACTACCACCTCAATGTCAATTTGCAAATGAACTACTGGCCTGCCTATATGAGCAATCTAGCTGAAACAGCCAAGCCAATGATTAATTACATTGACGACATGCGCTATTATGGCCGTATCGCTGCCAAGGAATACGCTGGCATCGAATCCAAAGACGGTCAAGAAAATGGTTGGCTGGTCCACACCCAGGCGACACCATTTGGCTGGACTACTCCAGGCTGGAATTACTATTGGGGTTGGTCTCCAGCTGCTAACGCTTGGATGATGCAAAACGTCTATGATTACTACAAGTTCACCAAGGATGAAACCTATCTCAAAGAAAAGATTTATCCAATGTTGAAGGAAACAGCTAAGTTCTGGAACTCCTTCTTGCACTACGACAAAGAAAGCGACCGTTGGGTGTCTTCTCCATCCTACTCACCAGAACACGGAACCATCACTATCGGAAACACCTTTGACCAATCGCTAGTCTGGCAGCTATTCCACGACTACATGGAAGTCGCTAGACATCTGAATGTCGACCAAGACTTAGTTACAGAGATTAAGGCTAAATTTGACAAACTCAAACCACTTCACATCAACAAAGAGGGACGCATCAAGGAATGGTACGAGGAGGACAGTCCCCAATTCACCAATGAAGGGATTGAAAATCACCACCGCCACGTTTCCCATCTAGTTGGTCTCTTCCCAGGTACGCTCTTTAGCAAGGACCAAGCTGAATACCTAGAGGCTGCACGTGCAACCCTCAATCACCGCGGAGATGGTGGGACTGGTTGGTCTAAGGCTAATAAAATCAACCTCTGGGCTCGCCTCTTAGACGGCAATCGTGCCCATCGCTTGCTAGCTGAACAGCTTAAGTATTCAACCCTAGAAAATCTTTGGGATACGCACGCGCCTTTCCAAATCGACGGAAACTTTGGAGCAACTAGTGGGATGGCAGAAATGCTCCTCCAATCTCATACTGGTTATATTGCTCCATTGCCAGCCCTTCCAGATGCTTGGAAAGACGGTCAGGTTTCTGGCTTGATTGCCCGTGGTAACTTTGAAGTCAGCATGAAGTGGAAAGATAAAAACCTTCAAAGCTTGTCCTTCCTTTCAAATGTCGGTGGAGACTTGGTTGTAGACTATCCAAATATCGAAGCCAGTCAAGTTAAGGTCAATGGCAAAGCAGTCAAGGCAACTACCCTCAAAGATGGCCGCATCCAACTAGCAACACAAAAAGGTGATGTCATTACCTTTGAACATTTCCCTGGTCGTGTAACCAGTCTGACAGCAGTTCGACAAAATGGACTCTCTGCCGAACTTACCTTTAACCAAGTAGAAGGCGCTACCCACTATGTCATCCAAAGACAAGTCAAAGACGCGTCTGGCCAAACCTCTGCGACCAGAGAATTTGTAACCAATCAAACCCATTTTATTGACCGATCACTAAATCCTCAACATGCCTACACCTATACTGTCAAGGCTATGCTGGGCGAGCTTTCCACACAAGTGTCTGAACAGGCCACTGTCGAAACCTATAGCGAGTTGATGGACGACCGAGATAGCCGCATCCAGTACGGAGCTGCCTTTGGAAATTGGGCAGACGCAGAATTATTTGGAGGAACAGAGAAATTTGCTGACCTTTCAAAAGGAGACTACACAGACCAAGACCTCACTGCCACCATTCCTTTCACTGGCGTTGGTATCGAAATCTATGGACTGAAATCGTCTGAATTAGGTCTTGCCACTGCTAAAATTGATGGCAAAGAAGTCGGCGAACTTGACTTCCATACTGCTGGGGCAACTGAAAAAGGTAGTCTCATTGGTCGCTTCGCAGGATTGTCTGACGGACCTCACACATTGACTCTTAGAGTTAAACGTGAGCACAAACACCGTGGTAGTGAGCGCTCGAAAATTTCATTAGACTACTTCAAGATCCTAGCAGGAACAGGCAATACGATTGAAAAAATGGATGATCGTGATTCGCGTATCCAGTATGGTTCCCAGTTTAAGGACTGGTCTGACCCTGAACTCTACGGAGGTACAGAAAAATACGCTGACATCAACAACAGCGACTCTAGTGCAGCTTCAGAAGCTCAGGCAACTATTTCCTTTACAGGGACAGGTATTCGTATCTATGGTTTGAAGAGCCTTGCCCTTGGACGAGCACGTGTAACACTAGATGGCAAAGAAATGCCAAGTCTAGACTTCTACACTTCAGGTGCAACCGAAAAGAGAGCCTTTATTGGCGAATTTACAAACCTTACTGACGGTCCGCACACCCTGATATTACAAGTTGACCCAGATTCGCCAGAAGGTCGCAAGAAAATCTCTCTAGACTTCTTTGATATCATCAAAGCTCCTGCTGTTGGTATAGATAGCCCGAGCATTGCGCCTCTTAAGGAAAATGACAAAACCATTTCCTTAAGCCTACCAGCTGGAGATTGGGAAGCCATCGCAGTGACCTTCCCAGGAGTCAAAGATCCTCTAGTTTTGCGTAAGGTGGATGAAACGCATCTGGTTACCAGTGGGGATCAGACTATCCTATCAATCCAAGACAATCAAGTTCAAATCCCAATCCCTGACGAAACCAATCGCAAAGCTGGAAATGCCATTGAAGCTTATACCATTCAAGGAAATACCACAAGCAACCCTATCGTGGCCGTCTTTACTAAAAAGGATGAGAAAAAGGTTGACGAGAGTCAGCCAACTACAAGCAAGGGGGACGAACCAGCTCCTACTGTTGAAATTCCGGAATACACCGATCCTATCGGAACCGCAGGGCAAGAAGTGCCACCCACTGTAGAAAAGCCTGAATACACCGAACCGATCGGAACGGCGGGACAAGAAGAGTCTCCTACTGTAGAAAAGCCTGAATACACCGAACCTATCGGAACAGCAGGTCAAGAGGAAGCACCTACTGTTGAAAAACCTGAATACACCAAACCTATCGGAACTAGCGGAGATCAGGTCGCTCCGACCCATAGCCTTCCTGACTATCCAGTTCAAGTCTTGAAAGATAAGGAGACTGGAGTAGAAATCATCGGTGGAGCCAGCGACTTAGAAGGAATTTCTCACGTTTCTAGCCGACGTGTCCTAGCTCAAGAACTCTTTGGCAAGACCTATGACGCTTACGACCTACAACTTAAAAATCCAACAGATCATAGCGTACAGCCAAAAGGCGCTGTCTTAGTTCGCTTGCCTGTTTCAGCTAGCGTAGAAAATGTTTACTACCTCACTCCAAATAAGGAGTTGCAAGCCCTTGATTTCACCGTACGAGACGGAAAGGTAGAATTCTTCACTAATCATTTTAGTACCTATGCCGTCGTCTATCAAGCTACTGGAACAAGCTCTAACACAGAGGAAAAACCAAGTGCTTCAGATACAGAAACCTTGGCACACGAGGCTGAACAATTTCCAGCTAGTCCGAGCCTTGCTAAAGCTGGAAATCATTCTCCTAAAGAAGAACTTCCAGCAACAGGAGAAACATCTAACCCACTCCTCTTCATAGCAGGCCTCAGCCTAGCCCTTACAGCCACTTTTATGTTAAAAGGAAGAAAGGATGACTCCAACTAACCTTTAAACACACAAAAACAGGATGAAGATCACCTTCATCCTGTTTTATTTTGTCATCAAAAGTTAGTTTTACAGTAGGTATAAAAAGGCTAGGGTCAAGAGACTTGCTAGAAGCCCAACTCCCCAAAAGAAGAAGTCAACCTTCCACTCGCTCCAAGGATTGCCCTTGCCAGAGAATCCTCCAAGTTCAAAATGGTGATGGACAGGCGTCATACGGAAAATACGCTTCCCACCACTAAGTTTGAAGTAAGTAACCTGCATCATAACAGAGCTTGTCTCAAAGACATAGATAATCCCAATCAGTAAAAGGGTCCATTCTTGGTGGAGGGCCATAGAGATTGCTGCCAGCATCCCACCTAGAGCCAAACTTCCAACGTCCCCCATGAAGACCTTAGCAGGCTTGTGGTTAAAGACGAAGAAACCTAGCAAACCACCAATCATGGCGAGAATCACAAGAAGGATATCCAGTTGATTTTGCATATAAGCAATCACACCGTAAGCTGATAAGCTAATCACCACGGAAATACTTGCTAAGCCGTCAATCCCGTCCGTCAGATTCACCGCATTTGAAAAGCCAACTAGCCAGAAAAGGGCAAAGAAAATATAGAAAATGCCCAGATGTACTTGGTAACCAAAGACTGAAAGCATATCGCCACCGCGCTCATAAAAGAGGTAGAAAATCACTCCTCCAAGGAGCTGGAGAGCAAGCTTTTGCTTAGGATTTAAGCCTTCGTTAATTTTACGAAAGACCTTGAGGAAATCATCCAAAAAACCTACCAAGCCATACAAAACCAAGATAAACAAAATCATGCCTACATTGTTGGTCAATTGTTGGGTAAAGAGAGCGACAAGGAAGCTCACAACAACTGCAACAATCAGGAAGACAAGACCTCCCATGGTTGGAGTCCCAGCTTTAGCTTGGTGTTGCTTGACATCCTCGTGCATCTGCTGTCCCGTAATCTGTGCTTTTCGATAAAATCGGATAAAGGCTGGAATACCTATCAAAGTCAATAGAAAGGTCAGAATTCCAGCACTAATGGAACTAATCATCTTAATCTCCTAAAGTTATTTTCATTTTTTTAATGTCTTTGAGGGCTGTATTGGCACGGACACTTTGTTTTTTGACCGTTTTGCCACTACCTTCCCACTCGACTTCTATATTCAGCCATTTGGCAAATGTTTGCACATTTTCATCTGTCCAGCCGTACATATCAGGCATTTCTTCGACCTTATCTGACAGGATCAAGATCTGCTGATTGGCTTCCAAATTATCTCCTTCGGCAACCGAGAGTTCCTTGATCTTAGTTCCTGTTCCGATAACGATTGGTTGGACAAGGTTACGACGCAATTCCTCTGCTAAGTCACCCGGAGTAAAGTCCTTGGTAGCTGGCATAGCATAGCTTGTCGTCTTGCTAACCTGATCCAAACTCTTGGCAGTTGACTGAAGATTGAGGGATTCTTTCATAGCAGAAGCCCGCTCAAGGATTGGGGTGGCAAATTCTCCCAACTGGATACCTGAATAATGCTCAGGCTGTTGAACCGTTACATACAAGATAAAATCAGGATTTTCAGCAGGATTCATAGTCACAACTGAGAAAATATAATTGGTAGAACCAACCAAGTATCCTCCATTTTTCTCATCAGCGATTTGAGCCGTACCGGATTTAACTGCTACATTTTGTCCAGGAACTGTTATAATTGGCTTTCCTGTGTAGTGATTATACATAGTTCCATATAGAGGGTCCGTCCCAACTAAGATCATGTGATTTCGAGTTGTGCTTGCTGCCTCTTTGGAAACAGGATTTCCTACTATTTCTTTTTGTGACTTACGTACAGACTGATTGTTAGTATCATAAATAGCACTTATAAATTTTGGCTCCAGCATAACTCCATCATTAGCAATAGCTGTAAAGGCACGAAGCATTTGTGTTTGTGTCACTGAAATTCCTTGCCCAAATGAGCTTTGAGCAATACTAACAATATTATCAGCTGGAAGTTGACCAGCGTATTCATCTGTCAAGCCAAAGCGAGTTGGAACCCCAAATTTAAAGCGTTTTAGATAATCCAACCAAGTAGCATCTCCCATTTTTTGTTCAAGTAGACTCATTCCAACATTACTGGAGTGAGCGAAACCTTGTAAGAAAGTCATCATCCCACCAGTAGTCAAACCTTCATTAACATCCCAATCTCGAGTCGTCGCATCCGCTATTTTGAATTCACTGCTATTGAAGTATTCTCCACTTGGGAAGGTATTATTATCAATAGAAGAAGCTAACGTCATAACCTTCATGCCTGATCCTGGTTCATAGTTACTTTGATAAAGAATATCACGCCAAACAAAGTCCTCAGTGATTCCTTCTTTAGTATCTGCATTAAAGGTAGGTCGTTGGGTGGTAGCGAGGATTTCACCGGTCTTTGCACTGACCAAGGTCGCGGTCATGTACTTACCTTTTACTTTTTCTAGAAAGGCATCCATCTGGGTTTCCATAAAGGATTGCAAGGGACTAGAAAGGGTTGTGTAGACATCTTTTCCATCTACCGTTTGTTGGGAAGCCTGATCTGTACCCGGAACAATATTTCCCAGACGATCCTTCTCATAGGTGATGATCCCATCTGTACCCGCCAGAATGCTATTTAAAGAACTCTCCAATCCAGATGTCCCAATCAAACGTTTGGTGCCATCCTTATTTTCATGGAGTTGCGCTAAACCGATAAAGGAAGAAGCAAACTGCCCATTGGGATAACTACGGTTAGGGCTAGTTGTAAAGTCAACTCCCTCAACGCCAGCTGTTTTAAGGTCATTTTTAATAGCCATCATATTGGCATAGGTGATCCCATTTCCCTTGGTACCAAAGGATACCTGTTTTAGATCTGGCTGAGAAAGCTGTTCTTTGACATAGGACTCTTCCATATCCAGATACTTATGGAAAATTTCAGCTACCTTATTAAATTGAGAATCCTCTACATAGAGAATTTTGCCTGTTGCTGACTTGTAGGTCTTGTCAATAACAGCATAGATATTATACGAAGTTGCATCCTCTGCAATAGGTGTCCCATTTCGATCGTATATAGTCCCTCGTTTTGCAGGAATCGTCTTGGTTGTTTGGTGAACCTTGTTAGCTTCTTGAACCAAGTCCTTACCAAATTTTTTACCCGTTCCGATGATGACCGCAAAGTTGACCAAAAAGACCGCGAAGAGTATGACAGCCAATAAACTCAGGCTTTTCCCTACTCTTCGACGATTTTCTTCTGGAGATTTACGGTTACGAACGGCATAACGGATGATTTTTTCTTTCCACTGTTTCATTTCTTACTCCGCTGCTCGGATATTTTCGTTATTCAGCTGCAAATCCTTGGAGTTTGCAATCTCTTTCAAACGTTCTGAACGAATCAATTCATTGACCTCTTGCTTGGCATCGTCTAGCTCTGTTTTCTTTTCTTCGATTTGAGCATTGACCTTGGTCAATTCATTCTGAACTTGTAATAGCTTGGTCTGCATAAACACAACGCTAACTGCCAGAATAATCATTGTTGCAGCAATCGAAACATAGAAGGCCTTTTCCACACGTGAAAAACCTTTGAACTTCGTTTGCAATAACTGGCTTGTTTTTTCGATTCTTTCTGCCATGTTTTTCCTCTTACTTGTGAATTTTTCTAGCCACGCGCAACTTGGCTGAATGCGAACGATTGTTGGCTTCTAGCTCTTCAGCACTTGGCAAGATTGGCTTGCGGGATACCAATTCCATCTTGGGCTTAAGGTCATCTGGAATGAAGGGCAAGCCTTTGGGAACTTCCACTGTTGAAGCTTCCTTGAATAATTGCTTGGTCAAGCGGTCTTCCAACGAATGGAAGGTAATGACCGAGATTCTACCATCTAGAGCCAGCATGTCCATGGCCTGCTGGATGGATTCATCTGCAGCGCCCAGCTCATCATTGACTTCGATTCGGATAGCCTGAAAAATCTGCTTGGCAGGGTGCCCCTTTTTCTTGAGCTCCTTGGCAGGCTTGGCCGACTTGATAATCTCTGCCAACTCCGTCGTCGTCTCAATGGGTTTCACCTCACGCGCTTGCTCAATCTTACGAGCTATCTGTTTAGAGAATTTATCCTCACCATACTTGAAAAAGATCCGAACCAAGTCATGATAGTCATAATGATTGACCACCTCATAGGCCGTCAGACGAGCTTCCTGATTCATCCGCATATCCAGTGGCGCATCCTTTTTATAAGAAAAGCCACGTTCACGCTGATCTAGCTGAGGACTGGACACTCCCAAGTCATAACAAATTCCATCAATTTCCTGGACACCAGCCTCCTGCAAACGTGCCTGCAAATGACGGAAGTTGTCCTTGATAAAGGTTACCATCCCCTTTTCGATATAGGGTGCCAACCGTTTTTGCGCATTGTCAATGGCATTCTGGTCCTGGTCAAAGGCATAGAGATGCCCTTTTTCGCTCAATTTACTTAATAAATATTCGCTATGGCCTGCTCCGCCCAAAGTCGCATCAACGTAGATACCGTCAGGTTTTACGTCAAGCATATCAATCGTTTCATGAAGCAATACCGTTACATGATGAAATTCTTTTGTCATATCTTATCTATTTTACCACAAATCTGACCAGCTTGCACTTGTCAGACAAGGCTAAGTTTCTTCGAAAAAAATTCTCAAAAAAATGTCTTATATACTTGACATCTCATCTCCAAAAGAATATAATATAGTCAAATATATACGACATATCAGAAAGGAGACCCTATGAATCGTGTGAAAGAATTCCGCAAGGAACTGGGCATTTCCCAGCTCGAGCTCGCCAAAGATATCGGTGTCTCGAGACAGACCATCAACATGATTGAAAACGACAAGTACAATCCTACCCTGGAACTCTGTCTCAATCTCGCCCGCAGCCTCCAAACTGACCTCAATAGCCTCTTTTGGGAAGACGATTTTTAAAAAAGGAGCAAACAAATGAAAAAAGAAACTCTCACTGAAAAACTCATTAAACGCATATACGGTATTTCTGGTCCCCTTGACGAACACAAACGGCGCGAGGCCGATCGTATCGGGAATCAGGTCTTTATTGTCCTCTTTTATCTGATGACATTTGGCAACCTTATCCCGCTCGTTCTTGCCTATAAATACCCGCAAATTGTCGCTATAGGTTATCCTCTCGTGGTGTTTGGCATTGCGATGATGGCTGCCCTCTATGTGGTCTCTCAAACCAAGAAAACGGGCATCACAGCCATTGATCCCGAAATGTTAAGTAAGAAAGAAAGTAAACAGCTACATTTTCCGGGTCTAAAAGCGGGCCTAATCTATGGAATAGCGATATTTTTTATAATGCCACTCATCGATACCCTAACCAGTGAAAATCCAAATTTCATCA
Organism: Streptococcus oralis; assembly: GCA_963554735.1. Taxonomy (GTDB): domain Bacteria; phylum Bacillota; class Bacilli; order Lactobacillales; family Streptococcaceae; genus Streptococcus; species Streptococcus oralis_CX. The sequence goes on along the minus strand of CAUVSV010000022.1, from coordinate 18,756 downwards.
GTTCTCTTCTGAATTCAAAACATATTTTAAAAACGATACTGGGAGCGTTCTTTTTTGGACTGATGATGCAAATTATCGTCTCTCTTCGCATTCAAAAAGCAAAGAAAGACCAAGAAGACGACTAGGAGGTGCCTTATGAAATCACTAGCTAGACTACTGATCAGTCATGTTTTTATCAGTATCTTTGTTACCTTTTTCCTACTTTCTGGACATATTGAGCATCCTTTCTTGATTATCTTTCTTTTATTCCTTCCTGTATTGAACAAGGGACAGAGATTCCAGAAAATCCAATCAAAAAAAATACGTCTTCTAAACGCATCTCTCTGTTTTATCCTCGTATCCTTTCCACAACTTTTAACAAATCCTATGGATTGGAGATACCTGGTATTTCTAATAATCTGTATCATTTTTAGTTTGGTTTACTTCTATACTCTCTATCAACTCTTTAAAGAAGTCAATCAAAAATCGCTCATTTAGGAGATTACTCCCATGAAAAAAGAAGATCTCACCACTCGCTTACTTAAACTATTCTTTCACATACAAGGGCCTTTTGATGAATGCCGTCAAGAGATGATTTACAAGGCTTGTGCCCGTGCCTTGATCCAAATCGTATACTCCTCCCTCCTACTCTTCTTGTTCTATCTCCTATTTGGACGCTTCATAGAGTTGGTTCGAGATGCCATGCCCTACCTCTATTTTGGACTTATCTTCGTCCTCTCATCTAGGGCGAGACTAGCAGTTCGCAACTTACATTTAGACAAGGATGACCCGTCCGAAATCCATCACAAAAGCTACAGCAAAAGCCAGATTAAAGTTCGTAGTTGGGGTGTATTCATCAGTATTCAGCTTGGTCTCTTCCTCTTACTAATCTTTCATAAACTCTTTGTTCAGCATCTTCCTCTCGACACCTTTTGGGACAATCTCTCCCAGTTCGATAAAATGCTCCCTTTACTAGTCTTGGGTTTAGGAATTGGAGCCATCTTTGGAACCATGACCTATGCCTTTTTATCGGAACACGAGGTGAAACACTCTGAATCAGGAATGCATAAGGAGAATATAGAAAAATGACCAGTATATATGATTTTTCCGTTTTGAACCAAAACAACCAAGCAACTCCCCTGGAGAGCTATCGTGGCAAGGTTCTCTTGATTGTCAACACTGCTACCGGATGTGGTTTAACGCCCCAGTACCAGGGACTTCAAGAACTCTATGAACGCTATCAAGATAAGGGCTTTGAAATCCTAGATTTCCCTTGCAATCAGTTTATGGGACAAGCACCCGGTAGCGCAGAGGAAATCAATAGTTTCTGTAGCCTATACTATCAGACCACTTTCCCTCGCTTTGCCAAGATCAAGGTCAACGGCAAGGAGGCTGATCCTCTTTATGTTTGGCTAAAAGACCAGAAATCTGGCCCGCTAGGAAAACGAATCGAATGGAATTTTGCTAAGTTTCTCATTGACCGAGATGGGCAAGTCCTTGAGCGCTTCTCTTCCAAAACAGACCCCCAAACCATCCAAGAGTCTCTTCAAAAAATACTCTAATTTCTTTTTATAACGTATCCTTTCATTTAGTTTGAGCCTTGAAAGGATGCGTTTTTTCTTTAAAAAGTAACTGATTTTCTTTAATTTATATTTATTTTTTTGCTTTTTGCTATTGCAATTCTTTTATTAATTTAGTATATTTGTTATATTAAAAGTTTTCAGTCATTTTAAGGGAGAAATGACCTTTTAAATTTTTTTATCTTAAAATGAAAGCGCTTTATAAACAGGAGGTAAGGTGGCTTACAAATTATCAGAGAGTTTTTCATTAAATCAAGTTGTAACCAAGTCAGACTTGGGCTTGGCAGTAGCTGACTGCCTTTCTAAAAACTAGGAGTATATTATGAATCGATACCTTTTTGAAAAAGGGCAAACATTTAGCATTCGGAAGTTGACTGTAGGTGTGGCATCTGTTATCGTGGGACTGGCATTTTTTGCTTCTGGAATCGTGCGTGCAGACGAAACGTCTCCTGCCACGACATCCAATTTAGATCAGCAAATGAAACAAGTCGCAGATATAGAAGAGACCAAGGCTGAACCAGTCAAAGAAGAAGACCGTGTAGAAGCTGAAAAACAAGAAACACCTGTTGCAGATACTAACAGTGCTGACTTGCTCCCTGAAGACATTCAGGACCGTGCCTATCCAGACACACCTGTCAAAGAACTCGATACGACTACTATCGTTGACCAAAAAGCTAGTCCAACAGTAGAAACTAAGAGCATTCTAAAGGACAAGGAAGAAGCTCCAAAAGAATCTGAGAACGGAAACCGTGCCATCATTAACGGTGGACAAGACCTCAAACACATCAACTACGAGGGACAACCTGCTACTGCTGCTACTATGGTTTACAGCACTTACAATGCAGGGGAGCAACGCTACCTCGTTTCAGGCTCAGGTATCTTCGTAGCACCTAACCTGATCCTTACCGTTGCTCATAACTTCTTAGAGGCCAATAAAGAAACTGGCGAGGGTCACATTCGTGGTGGAAAATCTGCCCAGTTCTACTATAACGTTGGTTCAAACAGCGAAAAGAAAAACTCACTGCCATCTTCTGGAACTACGGTTTTATTCAGAGAAAAAGACATCCATTTCTGGAACAAGAAAGAGTTTGGAAAAGGCTATAAGAATGACCTTGCTCTTGTAGAAGCTCCTATTCCTCTTCCGATTGCTAGTCCAAACAAAGCAGCAACCTTTGCGCCTTTAGCGGAGCACAAGACGCATCAGCCGGGAGAAGCCATCAGTACGATTGGCTACCCAACTGACTCGAGCTCAAAAGAACTAAAACAACCTATCCTAGCTGGTCAGCTTTACAAGGCAGATGGGACCATCCGATCTGTTGAGTCCTACGATGATAAGGGAACGACTGGTATCACCTACAAAACCACTTCTGTATCTGGTTTGTCTGGTGGCGGGATTGTCGATAGCCAAGGAAAAGTTCTGGGGGTTCACCAACACGGAACCGTTGACAATGGTGTGGCTGAAAAGGATCGCTTTGGTGGCGGACTCGTCCTTTCACCTGAACAACTGAAATGGGTTAAGGACATGATTGCCAAGTATGGTGTGAAAGGCTGGTACCAAGGTGATAACGGAAATCGTTACTACTTTACCGATGAAGGACGTATGCTTCGAAATGAGAAAGCTGTTATCGGAAGCAACGAATATTCCTTCAACCAAGATGGGATTGCTACCTTGACCAAGGGAGTTGAATACGGACGTGTGGTTATTCAACACGAAGACGAAGAAGGAAATCCTGTCAAAGATAATGACACCTTTATCGAACAGACAGCTGTTGATTCGCCATTTGACTATAATTTCAAAAAAGAAATTGAGAAGACGGACTTCTATCAGAAGAATAAAGACAAATACGAAATTGTATCCATTGATGGCGTAGCAGTTAATAAACAGCTAAAAGATACTTGGACTGAAGATTACAATGTTGTCAGCAAAGCGCCTGCTGGTACACGTGTCATCAAGGTGGTCTATAAAGTCAACAAAGGCTCCTTCAAAGTTTACTACCGTCAAAAGGGAACCACTACTGAACTAGCGGAAGCGACAGTTGATAACAATGACGGCCAAGAGTATGACGTTTCCTTTGTCAACACCTTCCATGCAAAAGACATTGCTGGCTACCGTCCAGTCAAGGCTAGCCTGGAAGCAACTATCCAGCAAAAAGGGGTGAATGAGGTCGTCTTTGAATACGAGCCAGTCGCTGATACAGCTAATCCGACGACACCGACTCCACCAGTCTCTCATCCAGAAGATAAGGAAACTGAGATTGGCAATCATGGACCTCTTCCAAGCAAGGCCCAACTTGATTACCACAAGGAAGAATTGGCAGCCTTCATCCACTACGGAATGAATACTTATACCAATTCTGAATGGGGAAATGGGAAAGAAGACCCTCGATACTTCAATCCAACCAACTTGGATACTGACCAGTGGATTCGTACTCTGAAGGAAACGGGCTTCAAACGAACTATTATGGTTGTTAAGCACCACGACGGATTCGTTGCTTATCCATCTAAGTACACCAACCATACCGTAGCTGCTAGCCCATGGAAAGATGGAAAGGGTGACCTTCTCGAAGAAGTTTCCAAGTCTGCTAGCAAGTACGACATGAACATGGGTGTTTACCTATCACCATGGGATGCCAACCATCCTAAATACCATGTTGCAACCGAAAAAGAATACAACCAATACTATCTCAACCAGCTGAAAGAAATCCTTGGTAATCCGAAATACGGTAATAAAGGGAAATTTATCGAGGTTTGGATGGACGGTGCGCGTGGTAGCGGTGCACAAAAAGTAACCTATACCTTTGATGAATGGTTCAAATACATCAAAGAAGCCGAAGGAGATATCGCTATCTTCTCTGCTCAACCAACAAGCGTTCGCTGGATCGGAAATGAACGAGGTATCGCAGGTGACCCTGTATGGCATAAAGTCAAAAGAGCCAACATCACAGATGATGTGAAAAACGAATACCTCAACCATGGTGACCCTGATGGTGATATGTACTCTGTAGGGGAAGCTGACGTTTCGATCCGTTCAGGCTGGTTCTACCATGACAATCAACAGCCGAAATCACTAAAAGAGCTGATGGATATCTACTTTAAGTCTGTTGGTCGTGGAACCCCACTCCTTCTCAATATTCCACCAAATAAAGAAGGAAAATTCGCCGATGCAGATGTGGCTCGCTTGAAGGAATTCAAAGCAACCCTAGACCAAATGTATGCCACTGACTTTGCCAAAGGTGCGACTGTAACAGCAAGTTCTACTCGTCAAAACCACCTTTACAAGGAAAGCCACCTCACAGACGGTAAAGATGACACCAGCTGGGCGCTCTCAAATGATGCCACAACCGGTAACTTTACAGTCGATTTAGGACAAAAGAGACGCTTTGACGTCGTTGAACTCAAGGAAGATATCGCCAAGGGTCAACGTATCTCTGGTTTCAAGATTGAAGTTGAAATCAACGGACGTTGGGTGACATACGGCGAAGGTTCAACTGTTGGTTACCGTCGCTTGGTTCAAGGCAAGCCTGTAGAGGCACAAAAAATTCGTGTAACCATCACCGGTGCTCAAGCAACTCCAATCTTGACCAGCTTCTCAGTCTACAAGACACCAAGCAGCATTGAAAAGACAGATGGCTACCCTCTTGGACTGGAATACCACTCAAACACAACGGCAGATACAGCTGGAACAACTTGGTACAATGAATCTGAAGGTGTTCGTGGCACTTCTATGTGGACCAATCAAAAAGATGCCAAAGTAAGCTATACCTTCACAGGAACCAAGGCCTATGTCGTCTCTACGGTCGATCCAGGTCATGGAGAAATGTCCGTCTACGTTGATGGTCAAAAGGTTGCAGATGTGCAAACTAAGAATGCTAGCCGTAAACGTAGCCAAAAAGTCTTTGAGACAGGCGATTTAGCACCAGGCCAACACACTATTACTCTTGTAAATAAAACAGGCGAACCAATTGCTACGGAAGGGATCTACACCCTAAACAATGATAGCAAGGGGATGTTTGAACTCGAGTCTACCAACTACGAAGTCGAAAAAGGAAAACCAGTCACTGTTAAGATTAAGCGTGTTGGTGGAAGCAAGGGGACTGCTACTGTTCGCTTTATTACAGAACCTGGAACTGGAGTTCACGGTAAAGTTTACCAAGATACAACTCAAGATGTGACCTTTAAAGATGGAGAAACAGAAAAGACTGTTACCATCCCAACGATTGACTTTACAGAACAGGCCGACTCTGTCTTTGACTTCAAAGCCAAGCTCACTTCTGTCACTGATGGTGCCCTGCTCGGTTTTGCTACAGATGCAACCATCCAAGTGATGAAAGCCGAATTGCTGGTCAAGGACCAAACAAGTTATGATGACCAAGCTAGTCAGTTGGATTACAGTCCTGGCTGGCACCATGAAACCAATTCGGCAGACAAGTACCAAAAAACGGAGTCTTGGGCTTCCTTTGGTCGCTTAACTGACGAGCAAAAGAAAAAGACAACTGTCACAGCCTACTTCTACGGTACTGGACTTGATATCAAGGGCTATGTTGATCCAAATCATGGTATCTACAAAGTCTTCCTAGATGGCAAAGAAGTTCCTTACCAAGATGGCATGGGAAATGCTTCAACTATTGACGGTAAGAAATACTTTAGCGGTCGTGCAGCCCAACGCCAAGGCAATCAAACTCTGGTTAGCTTAAAAGGTCTGGACGAAAACTTGCACGCAGTCACCCTTCAACTAGATCCTGATCGAAACGATTTGTCTCAAAATATCGGTATTCAGGTAGACCAATTCATCACTCGTGGCGAAGGTAGCGAACTCTACAGCAAGGCAGATATCATCCAGTCTATCTCAAAATGGAAAGATGATCTGTCCAACTTTGACCCAGCAGGCTTGAAGAATACGGCTACTGCACGCCAAGCTTTCCAAGCAAATCTAGAAAAATTGAGAAATCAACTCAGTGCTGATGCAGTGGATGTTCAAGAAGTCATGTTGACGGTCAGTGCCCTACAAGATATCCTATCCAAGGATGAGAACTATCAAAGAGGCCAAGAGGAGCCTAGTCCAGAGCAACCGGAACAGCCAGAAGAACCTGAGAAACCTGACCAGCCTGAGCAGCCAGCTGAACCAAAACAACCGGAAATTGAGTACGATAAGGCTATGGACAGCTTGACAAAAGCTATCGAGAAAAAAGTCGCTGAGCTTGGATCCAACAAGGAAGCTAAGAAGAAATTATTAGAAATTGCTGACCAAGCCATTGCTGCAATCCAAGAAGCTAAAACTCAGGAAGCAGTCAATAAAGCGCTAGAAACTGCTCTCGAACAAATCAGCAAGCTCGAAGCAGCTCAGCCTGAGAAACCTGCTGAACCTGAAAAACCAGTTCAGCCTGAAAATCCGACTCAACCTGAGAATCCAGTTCAACCTGAAAAACCGGCTCAGCCTGAGAAACCGGCTCAACCTGAGAAACCTGCTCAGCCTGAAAAACCAACTCAACCGGAAACTCCGGCTCAGCCTGAAAAGCCAGCGCAACCGGAAACTCCAGCGCAACCGGAAACTCCAGCGCAACCGGAAAAACCTGCCGAGCCTGAAAAGCCTGCTCAGCCTGAAAAGCCGACTCAACCAGAGAAACCAGCTGATACTGAAAAACCTGCTCAGCCTGAAAAACCTACTCAATCGGAAACTCCGGCTCAGCCTGAAAAGCCAGCTCAACCTGAGAATCCTGCTCAACCTGAGAATCCTGCTCAACCGGAAAAACCTGCTCAACCTGAAAATCCGACTCAACCGGAAACTCCGGCTCAACCGGAAAAACCAATTACTTCTTCAAGTCCTGAGGAAGGGGTTAAAGACCTTGTCTTTAAACTTCCAAGCTTAGAAATCGTCAATAAGGTCGTACCGTTTAAGACAATTCATCGCGAAAACCCACAATTAGACAAAGGAAAAGAGCAAGTTCTATCAGAAGGGAAAGACGGTCTCTTAGTCGAGTATGTTGAAGTGGATGGTGACAATCGCAAGGTTCTCCAAACAGAAGCAACTCCAGCTCAAGATCGAGTGATTGAGGTAGGTAGCAAACAAAGCTCAGTTGGAACAGAAGCGCCACCAGTTGTGACTCTTCCTGAGTATGTTCTACCAAGAGAGACTGAAAAACCTGCTCCAGTCGTAACAGATAATTCATCATCAAAAGATGAAAAAGCTCCTGTTACAGCTACAATCAAAGAAGACAAGGAAAGACTACTCCCTGCAACTGGGGAACAAGAAGCAAGTGCCTTCCTCTTCTTGGCAGCCATTACTTCTATCTTGTCTCTCCTGATCTTCCAAAAGAATTTCAAAGACTAATAACCCTCTTTGATTGATTCTTTTCCATATTTCAGTTCCCCCGTTGAGAAGACCATTTGGTCTTCTCTTTTTCTATCTATAAAATACCAAAACATCCACAAATGTACATGGATGTTTTGGTATGACTCTATAAAGTGAGATGATTATTGAAGATAGCTGTTCTCAAATCCAACCACGTTTTCAAATAAACGCTCATTTAAAAAGAGAGTGGCTCTTTTCTTATCTCATCATCAATACCTATCATAAGTTTCTGCAAGAACTCCACAGATAAAGGATAACGTTTCGAATTCCAATACCATGAGATTTTCTGACGCTCATAAGCCATCTTTCCTAGATCGGACTTCCCTCTCCCATATCTAGCTCTACTGACTACTATTTTTGAGTCCAGCGTATGCATAGGTTCGATTTTTAGGGCACTCTTTTTCTGTCACTACCCTAAAATAAAAGCGATGCTCTCGCCCATCCTTGGCATTTTCCTTGTTTAAGACAAAGTAGTTCTTCTGATTCATTGCCATGGTTCGTAGGATATCATCGATCAAAAAAGTCAAGGGAACATTCATGGCAGAGTATTTTTGGAAATCCTCTTCAAAGCGGATATAACTATCTGAAAAATAATCCATCTGTAGTTTGTTTTCATACAGCTCTTTTCTAGTCATAAACTTCCTCCTCCCACAATCGAATTTCGAGGACATCTACAATCTCTACCAGCCTATATCCCTCATTTGTCCTAATAGATAGAGTTTGAGCTGATAATTCGCTCACCTCACCGATGATTGTCATTTTTTGCTTTCTTTCCTTGGCAACAAAACATCCCTTCAGTTGCCCAACATAAAGCTGAGAAAGCAAGAGTAGCTTCTCAACTGAATTCAAATTCGTCGAAAAATCAACACGATTTTTTTCTTCACCAAGTGAACTAGTATGCTCTGAGAGGAAAAAGCCCATCCACTTCTGCATCCCTGGATCTTGATAGTCACGCGCAGATTGAAAGGGTAAATAAGAACGATCAATCATTTTAAACCATCTAATCCTCCAGCAGAATGCCCCCCAATCAGCTTGCTTCTAGCAAGACTCCTAGAGGCTTCTTCCAGTGCATTGGCCTTTAAGAGGGAGGTAAAACCAAATTGTTCCCGAATGGAGTCAATGGCTGTCTGGAGCCTTTCTTCTTTTTCTAACTTGTCAACATCATCAAAGAGGGAGATCAAGCCAAAGGACTCATCCACAAATCCTGAATAGTTGACTCCGACACTTCTGACCGCTCCAGAAGTGTATTTATTATGAAATAGCTTCAAAACATAATCCGTTAAGATAGCTGTATTATTGGTCGGTTCGACCTTCATTTGTGTGTGAATAGACGGCCTGACCTCCTGTTTAGAGAAACCGACATAGATAGAGACAAGGGTTGTTTTCTTGCCAGCTCTTCTCAGTCTAATAGCCACCTGCTCCGCCATTTCTCGGAGAATAATTTCGATATCCCGTAGCTTCACGTAGTCTCTCGGCAAGATTTGAGAATTTCCTAACCCCTGAGACTTGGCTTTATAGGCCCTGTGAACATTGCTCTCATCAATCCCGTTAGCATGAAACCACAAACGCAGGCCAGCCTGACCCAGAGCTTTCTTTAGCTGATCTGGATTACTGGTGGCCAATTCTCTGATGGAAAAAATCCCCAGAGCATGCAAGCGTTTCTCCATCCGCCTGCCAATCCCCCAAAAGTCCGTCATCTTGTGAATGGCCCAAACCTTCTCTTCCACATCCTGGTAAGACCAGTTGGCCCTCATGGTCGGAGTGTGCTTGGCCTCATTATCCAGAGCTAACTTGGCCAGTAAGGGATTGGCATTGGACATGCCCACTGTAGAGTAGATCCCTGTCTGCCTCCAAATATCCCTCTGAATACGAGCAGAAAGCAGATCCAGCTTGTCTTTGCGAGAGAGACTCTTGTCTGGGATGAAATAGTTGAGCGAACTAGTCAGGTCAATAAAGCCCTCATCGATAGAGTAGGGATAAATATCATCTGGACTACCATAGTTTTGAAAGATTCGCTGGATTTCCATATTGACCGCTATGTATTCATCCATCCTAGGTGGCACAACCAAAGTCACTTGAGCCCAATCTTCGATGTAGCGAACATAGTCTGAGTCAGTAGGCAAGCCTTGCTTTCGAGCATTGTAATAGGAAAATTTACGCGTTTTGATATCGAAAGGCAGATCATAGGCCCGGCCAACATTGGACTTGCCAAAAATCTTCTTAAACATGGGAGAGGAAGCTAGGATAAGGCCAGTTGAATTATCCGCGCGACTCATGACACAAAGCGAGGTCTTCAGCGGATGCAAGCCCCTTTTCACACACTCGACACTGGCATAAAAGGATTTCATGTCGACAAAGGCAATGTCACTTTTGGGCTCTCTGGAATAATCAAAGTAGCCCATAGGCTAACCCTCCATCGGCACAAAGTTCCCAACGATAATCCCCACAATCCGAGGATCTTCCTCATAGGAGATGAAAATGTCCTTGTATTTAGGATTGATCGATACCAGACGCAAGCCATCTTCCTCCCTATAAACCCGTTTGATATAGGTCTGGTTGTTACAAACTACTGCATAAACCGCCCCGTCATAGTCAAATCCTGTTTCCCGAATCAGAGCCACTGAACCATTTTGATATTTAGGTTCCATAGAGTCCCCAGCCACCCAGGACGCAAAATCATGGGCCAACTCCTCGTTAAAGTAGACCGTATCAAAATTCTGATCATCGTAGACCGAAGCCCCGTTCCCTGCTGACATACGTTCATAGACACGGTACTCGTAGAGGCGCTCTGGCATGGTCGCCACCTTCTGAGTTTGTTCTTCTTGAGCCAGGTTGCGAGCATAGAGCACAACCTTGTCCTTCCCTTGCTTGGAGAGGCTATTGTAGAGACGAACAATCTCAATCTGAGTAAAATACCCTCTTGCTACCTTTAAAATATTCTCTAGCTGAGCAACCTTCTCCTTGGATGGTTCCTTAATTCCACGTTCCCAAGCCGAGTAAGCCTGAAAACTAATCCCCAACTCCTCTGCAATTTCCTTCTGTGTCAATTTTAACTCTTTTCTCCGAGCCTTGAGTTTTTCTGGCTGATACATACTTCACCTCCTAGTGTGATGCTTTATTGAGAATATCTCCTTTAGAAAGATCAATTGATAGTTGAGTTTACATTCTCAAAACTCAACCAATTTGGTTTAGTTTTATTATATAAAAAAAGTGGACGATTGTCCACTGGGAAAATCAAATTTTAACAGACATACCCGGAGATTCTGAACAAAAAAACATCCAAGAAAACATTCTTGAATGTCCGTAAAGATTGATGACTCCATTAACCTTGTCAGTGGACTGGAAATAATGATATTATGGCCTCCTTATCTCAAATACTGCTGTATGAACCCACTCATTATGAATGTATAAGTCATTTTCTATCATTCTACTAAAGGTGAAGCCATTTTTTATAAGCACCCTCTGAGAGGCTAGATTACCCGTTGCTGTTCCTGCAATGATTCTACTGAAACCATAAGTCGTAAAGGCCTTGTCTAAAACGAGTTTAACCGCTTCGCTAGCATAACCTAGGTTGCTAACATTTTCCCCAATCCTATACCCAAGTTCTGCCGTTTTTCGATCATTCTCTAAGACACTTAAATTGATTCTTCCGACCATAACACCTTGCGAATCTCTGATAAGATGCATATAGACATCCCGATTCGTTTGTTCCGTTAACAATTCCCTCGTAATTTCCTTAAAACCTTCTAAATCAAAATAGTTAGCTGGTCTAGGAGGTAGATTTCGTTCAAAATACTCTCGATTTTCTTTTTCAAAAGAATAAACGTCTAGACTATTTTCTTCAGACAACAGCTCTAAACTGATCATTACAAAACTTCCCTTCTCTTCTTAGTAAAAATATTGTTAGGTAGAGTTTACATTCTATATTTAGGAATCCCTTCCTCTTTTTTATGATAATATTTAATAAACTCTTCTTGGCTGTTGACAATATGCTCCTGTCCATCTACTGAGTTTTCCGCAGGAATTTTCACATTTTCAAATAGATTCGTTCCTTCCTTATACAAGAGCTGGTAAATTGGCATATGGTTTTCAATACTTGGCTTATCAGCTAAGACTACAATTGAACCATTATTATCTTCTAAAAGTTTTGCTGCTTCAGGGTACTTTTGACGGATAAGGGCATCTTTATCCAACTTCCCGCCTGCAGAAACACCAGTTTCCCAATTAAGCATGAAGTAGTCTTTAGATTCGGGCAGTAAGATATAAAAATTTGTTGCAGTAGCATATTGCTCATAATCTTGTTCCTTACCTAATTCCACAATCTTTCCTTTTTCTAGGTCAATTGACTTTGTGACAAGAGAACCATCTTTGGCATTTTTTAAATGAATGTCCAGTAACTCTCGCCCCTCACTGATATAAATTATAGAGGCAATTTTTGTAGGGATATAGTCTGAATCGTAATCTCGAGTCATTTTAAAAACATCGTATTCCTTGGAAGGAAAGCCTTTCTCTTTTATATCATAGACTGCAATCTTCCAATATTCATCCTCAAGAGGTTCATTTCTTAAGGGAGTTAACGTGAGCAGTTTATTATACTCTTGTACAATCTTAGTTTGCCCAACAACAGGGGCTCCCAAAGTAACAGATGTAGAATTCTCTGTAATCCAATAGTCTAATGGATTATCATAATCCCACTTAATCGCCAAGGCTTTCCCATCCTCGATATATTTGTAATCCACTATCTTTCTCTTTAACAAAAAAGTAGAGTATGGATCAACATATTTGTTCACATAGTATTTATAGCCTAGGTAAGGAGTAAGTAAGAGAACTCCCACCAACATAACAATAAACACCATTTTTTTCGAAAATTTCATTGTAAATCCTCCCAACGTTGATGACCCCTCAAATACTTTCTACTGTTGAAAGCATTTGTCCGTTTTCAAAAAATATACGAATTTCTAGAAATAAAAAGAAAATGTCCTTCTCCATTATACCATATGCGTGATACCGTGAGAAGACGAGAAAAGCAAAAGAAACCACCTGAACATCATTCAGGTGGAAGAATAAACTGAAAGAGTAGCAGAAACAAGGCTAGCTAATGTCTTGTTGAAATTTGTAAATCAAAAATGCCTCATTCACAAAAAACTGACCTAGACCTAGCAACTCCTACTCTAATTTTTGCAACAGCTTTACAACTTGACGATTTTCAATCCTCACATAGTAAACACCACTATCATTGACAAGTTTATCCTCTTCATACTTAGCAATTTTGACAGCATAAAGACCGCGTGGTAGGGGTTGGTTGGCAAAAAATTCCTTCATGAGCGCTTCAAGCTCTTTAAGATAGTCATCATACAAGAGATCTCTTTTTTCCTTCGGAACGAAATATTGAAATTCAAATGTCGGTATAAAAATCTCTTTTTGGAAAAGATATTGAGCATCCATTGGATACATTCCTTGCAGAGCTTGGCCCTTGCTTTGATTTTCCTCTAATATTTCATTATAAAGATAGATATTATCAGATTGGTTATTAAATTCAAAACCAATACCTTGATACTTCAAATCAGGCAGTTTAGGATCTTTGATTGAACTGTCCAGTGTTTTTAGAAATTCACTGGTGCCTGGACTAACCTCAATCCCTAAATAGGCTAATTCTGGGAAAACATCATAAATTTTTTTACCATTTTTGTAATCAACCTCTGCATCTGTCTTTCCATATGTTTCACTTTTCGAAAAGCGAGTATAGTATTTAAATCGAGTTTTAACCTGATAGGTTTTTCCAGCTATATTTTCACTGTAGCTACCGTGAATTATAAATCCTCCCACACTTGTATAGTTTTTCTCGTATTTTTCTAACTCAAACTGTCCTGTAAGACCGTAATTTTGATAAGAACGATGCACAGCTTGCTCAATCTCAGTTCGACTTGCATGGGCAAATAGCCCCCACATATCCATTAGAGAAAAAATCGGACTGAACACTGTGAAGATTACCATTGGAATCACTATGGATAAGCAACCTATTAATAGCCAATTTCTTTTCTTGGCCTTTCCTTCAGATTTTTTAGCAGTTTTCTGTTTCCTTTTTAAGATTAGAATAAGCAAAACCAAAATCCCTAATACTAATAAAACCAATCTACAATCTCCTTTTATCGTGGATAGCTGTTAACAGGTGTATAGGAGGCTGACAGAAATACTCGTCTCACCTGCTAACTTATCCTGAAATCCATAAACTCGTCTGAAACGAGGAACAATCCTTATTCCATTATACCACATGGGCAATGCCGTGAGAAGATGAGAAAAACAAAAGAAAACCACCTGAAATAAATTCAGGTGGTTAATGAAATTTTGCAGTTAGTTGAAGAAACTTTCAATCCAACCACTTATATTGTTTAACAATATTCCTAGCTGACCAATAAGTCCATCCATCTCCAAAGCTTTATTCTCATACTCATTAATTTTTATGAGTAACTCATCAATATTTTCGTCCATGGCCTTAATACTAGAATCAAAATATGAAATCAGATTACCTGCGGGTGTAACAAATTTCGTATCATGCAAATTTCCAGTCCAAGATTCATCATATTCATCTTTTTTAGAAGCTACAGCTTTTTTCTGCTTAACAAATTCACTTTTAATTTTCCGTAACTCGTCATATATTTCCTTGACTTTTTTTGCCTCTTCTAAATAACCTTCTTTTTTTGATTGAGCTGAACTAATCTGCGATTGAATTGCAGCTTGTTGACTAGCTTTTGACATCTATACCTCACCTCTTTAACAAATAAGCAAGCACTACAACAGCGTAGACCATGATTAACAATATAGCACTACCAATGCCCAACAATTTATAAAGTTTGTTGATCCCACAGTATCGTTCCACATAAGCCCTGTTTGGTTTTTCAGGATCATACCATACCGTCATCTTCGAATAGACTGGGAAATGCGTTCGCATTAAGTTATTAAACGATATAAAAGAATTACGATAAAAGGTTAGGGAATTTGCCAACATGTCCTCTCTTGTAAAGTTATCAGATGCACTTATAGGGCCCCATGGAAGCGAAATCGTTTTGATTATAAAATACCGTAATGGCTTGCTATAAGTAGTTCCGTTAACCGTATATTCAACAATCGGAGGATTCCCAGCTTGAAAATTACTATAGCCCACAACCGTTCCCTTAACAGACGATTTGGCAAGACGTACCATCTTTTTATCCCGAAAATAAAGGTAAAGATATGTACCAGATAAAAAGATCAAGGATAAAAGAATGACGATGGTAGCAAATAAAAATAAAATGGTTTCTGTTGTCATATTCAACTCCTATCTTATTCTACGCTCTTCACATCAGACATTGAAAGTGTCATCTTGGATGGATCTGACATCGAGTCAACAAGCTCCAATTGTTCTGAGTTAAGTGGTAACAAAATTAACGTGGTTGTGTAAGAAGGTAACTCACCACTATCCTTGATAGTATAGCTAATCTTTTGATTATCAAAAATAATTTTGCCTTCATAAGACCAGCTTAGTGAAAACTCCAAATCTTTTTTGATATCTACATCAGTTTTATTGACGAGCATTAGTGCTGCTCTACCATCTGAGACGGCTCCTGTAAAGTAGATAGCCATATTTCCCTTACTTCCAATTTCTGGATGTTCTTTGGTCAATTTTTTACCAAGTTCAATTAAATCCGACGTTTTACCTTCATATTGTGGTGCTACTACAAATTTCAATTTTTTCTCCTCCTTGACAATCGTCTCATTTTTATTAGCCTCTTTATCTTTAATCCCATTAGAGCAACCTCCAAGTATTAACAATAAAATTATAACAAACAGCTTCTTCATTTTTTCACCTTTCTATTCAAAATCCAATTAATTCCTTTTCCTATTTTCATTTCTAACTCCTTAATATTATTCGTATTTAATTATATCATACGAAACTTATAATAGAAAAACTCACCTGAAATAAATTCAGGTGATTTGTGTAATTATGGAAAATCTTTGTATTGACTTTCTGCGATTTCAACCATTTTCCTACGGTTATGACGTTCCTTAGAATCTTTTCCGCCTTGGATATAACGTTCTCTACGCTCTGCTCGTGACTCAGGAGCTTTCGTATACATATTCTGACCGATGGATTGAGCCATACTCGCATCTGCGCTTCGAAAGGCCTCACCAACCGCCCCAAGATACTCATCTAAGGAACTAATCGTCTCCACCATTTCCTTAGAGAGTTTCTTAATACCATCTGTCGCAGCTTCTATCTTTTCCGTCGCACTTGAAGAAATGAGGTCCGAAACGTTATGTTCTAACTCGCCACTCATATCTTTAAATGCACCATTCACTCGGCTGAGATTATCCGGATTAATTTTCTTATTACTCATCGGCTGTCTCCCTTGTCTACTTTATAAAGGTTTTTTAGAGCTGGATGCTGCTCTAACCAGGCATTCGCCTCTTGGCTGTTACGAATCTGAACATCTGAGGCTTCCCCATCATCATTACGTCCATAAACGGTTAGAAGGTCTTCTCCCTTGGGGGCGAACCAGTGTAACAAGGTTTCAAACCACTCATCCGGTGTAACCTTATCTGGACGGACATAAAGCGACCAATTCTGATTGATGAGTTTATCTTCTAGGTCCGGATAAAGACTATAGAGGTTGATATTAGGGTCTGGGATGCTTCCTTCATACTTATCTGCAAGTATCTTATTTAAAGGAGGAAAATAACCCTTAGAGTCTAGAACCTTATCGTAGTTTGTTGTTCTTGCGATATCACTTATGTCATCATTCATTCCAAACTTTGTATCTTTTGGAAGATCCACTACTTCTTCCGTCTCCAAATTGAGATAGACTGTTCTGATTACCCAATTTTCTTCATCCGTTAAATCTCTAATTTCTAACCCAAAGTAGTGAGTATCCTCAACGTAATAGGAATCGAGTAGATTTGTAGGAACGCTTTTCTGATTGTAGCTTCGCACTGCCTGAAAAAGGTCAATCTTTCGCTCTGGCAAGCCCTCCTCGTCTAAATTATACAAAATTAAGTTCCAATACTCTCCCTCCATCTGAAGATGAGGTGTTTCATGTATCTTTCCTTCTTCCTCTACTATAAAAGTCTTGTACTCATCTGTGATCGCATATGTTTTACTGACAAAGAAACTCCCTTTACTGCTAGACGAAAGGACATATTGGTTCTTATCTCCAAATAGTTGAAAATCTGATTTTTCCCTGGCAGTTCCCATTGTATACTTTTGTTCTTTTGGGGGTTGACTGGGCTTCAAAAGAAGAAAGAAACAAGATCCTGTTACGACTAAGAGGCTTAAAACTCCCAGAATGATTAGTATTTTTTTCCTATATTGTTTCATTGACTTCCTCCTGAGTATTTGTTGTTTGTATCTGATGAACAAAGATTATAAACTCTTAACCCATTATACCATATGCGTGACACTGTGAGAAGATGAGAAAAGCAAAAGAAACTCACCTGAATTAAATTCAGGTGAGTTCAGATAGTTATGGAAAATCTTTGTATTGACTCTCTGCGATTTCAACCATTTTCCTACGATTATGACGTTCCTTGGAATCTTTTCCGCCTTGGATATATCGTTCTCTACGCTCCGCTCGTGACTCAGGAGCTTTCGTATACATATTCTGACCGATGGACTGAGCCATACTCGCATCTGCGCTTCGAAAGGCTTCACCAACCGCCCCAAGATACTCATCTAAGGAACTAATCGTCTCCACCATTTCCTTAGAGAGTTTCTTAATACCATCTGTCGCAGCTTCTATCTTTTCCGTCGCACTTGAAGAAATGAGGTCCGAAACGTTATGTTCTAACTCGCCACTCATATCTTTAAATGCACCATTCACTCGGCTGAGATTATCCGGATTAATTTTCTTATTACTCATCGGCTGTCTCCCTTGTCTACTTTATAAAGGTTTTTTAGAGCTGGATGCTGCTCTAACCAGGCATTCGCCTCTTGGCTGTTACGAATCTGAACATCTGAGGCTTCCCCATCATCATTCAGTCCATAAACGGTTAGGAGGTCTTCTCCCTTGGGGGCGAACCAGTGTAACAAGGTATCAAACCACTCATCCGGTGTAACCTTATCTGGACGGATATAAAGCGACCAATCCTGATTGATAAGTTTATCTTTTAGGTCCGGATAAAGACTATAGAGATTGATATTAGGGTCTGGGACTTGCCCTTCAGAGCCAGTTACACCAATCTCATTCGAAGGATCAAAATAACCTAGACTCCTTAAAACCTTAGTATAATTAGTTACTTGCGCTATATCACTTATGTCATAGTCCCTTCCAAACTTTGTATCTTTTGGAAGTTCCACCACTTCTTCCGTCTCCACATTGAGATAGACATCTTTGTAAATTCGATTCTCTTCATCCGATAAATCACCAATTCTCAACCTAAAATAGTGAGTACCCTCAACATAATAGGAGTCAATTAGATTAATAGGAATACTTTTCTGATTGTAGCTTCGCACTGCCTGATATAGGTCAATCTTTCGCTCAGGCAAGCCCTCCTTGTCTAAATTATACAAAATCAAGTTCCAATACTCTCCCTCCATCTGGAGATGAGGTAGGGTATGTAGCTTTTTTTCATCCTCTACTATAAAAGTCTTGTACTCATCTGTGATCGCATATGTTTTACTGACAAATAAACTCCCTTTATTGCTAGGCGCAAGGACGTATTGACTCTTATCTCCAAATAGTTGAAAGTCTGATTTTTCCATGGCAGTTCGCATTCTATACTCTTGTTCTTTTGGAGTTTGACTGGGTTTCAAGAGAAGTAAGAAACAAGATCCTGTTACGACTAAGAGGCTTAAAACTCCCAGAATGATTAGTA
>CAUVSV010000021.1:0-30639 GCA_963554735.1 Streptococcus oralis | reverse complement strand
CGCTGGATTGAAAAGATAAAATCTAGCCCAATTTTGAAGCCATTTATTAAGACTAAAGTTTGGTTTCAAGAGAATATTATTAAGCGAAAACTGGTCATTTTCTCAATGTTATTTGTGACCTGGTTGAGTCTTTTGATGGGAGCAATTTTCTCACCACAAAGACAAACATATACTTCAGAACAACTCAAAACAAAGCAAGTTTTTGCGAATGGGAGTGGTGAGATGAAACTGGTCAGCCAGGAATATTCACCAGATACTGGAATTATCGTTTTACAATTTGAGACGAAAGATGCTACGACTTCGATAGATCGGGGCATCGATGCAAAACGATTGAAATGGAAACTCTATGCGCAACATAAAGACTCAAAAATAGAGATGGATGTTGTGCCAATTATTGATAATAAAGTATCAGTTATTATTAAAGGAGTTCCGAAAAATTTTGGTGCATTTGCGATCGATGTGACGAATCAGACAGTATCTTCTAGTTCAATTGATGTAAATATTTCATCGCCATCCAGTGATTCTAAAAAAGTTTCTCAGAAGAAATCTGGAGAAGAGGACACTGTACAATTCTTTGTAACACCTCAAAATCCTCAGCTTGAAATCAAAGCTATTGAGGTTGTCTCCAGAGAAGAATTTACTCTTCAGGAAATCGAAAAAGAGATCAATTTCCAGAATGAACAGTCTCAAAAATTGACAACATCAATTGCTCAATTGAAGGAATCAATTGAAGATGATAATTCACGAAAAGCGAGTCTTCAAGCAGAAGCAAAATATCTTACAGGTGATGATCTCGAAGCCAATCAAAAGAATATTGCTACGCTGGATACAAACATTGAAACGAAGAATAGAACCATCGAAACAGCCTATAAAAACATTGAAAAGTTGAAGGCTAAATTGGAGTCTTTGGACAAGAAAAAAGAAGCTGTTAAAGATGGAACATTTGAATTTTCAAACCCTATTGAAACTGTAGAAATGAATTAAAGTGAGGTAAAATAAAATGAAAAATTTAATTAAAATGGTAAAAGAAACTGATAAATTGGGATATAAATTATCTGCAATTTGTGGAGTGAATTGGCTTATTAGACAAGCCTTTAAATGGCAATATTTATTTTTTGTAATGGTTACAGGCGCTGTTCTTATAAAAGAAGCTTCCGTAATACTTGAGGTTGATCCAAAGATTTTTGGAACAATGATGTGTTTGATTATTTTATGTGCGCCTTTTACGAAGTTACGTTTAGGGGCTGAAATGCAGATTATAAAGATGTTTATAAGAAATATTGTACTTGCCATCATTTTTACAGCTGCATTAGAAAAACCAATACAAGAAAACGAATCATCGTTCTGGCTTTTAGCCCTAATCTTTAGTATCGGTATTTATTATTTCATGAAGTGGTTTCAATCAAAACTTTTTCAGCGTTATCTGTTCAAAAATATCTTAAATAAGGACTACCTTGGAATCCGAAAATTAAAAGATAAGTTACCTCCTAAAATCAATCTTTTTACAGATGCTGATGAAGGTGATGCAAACCAACGAATGATTACGATTAATCAGCGAGCAGTGAAAAAGGATTATCAAGATATTGTAGAATTAAGTTTTTTGAATAGAGAAAAACGGACAGGTATTTCCTATTATAGAAAAGCATGGAATGGTTCTGAAGCTCCTCTTGAAAGAGAATTTGTAGATATTGAAGAATTGTATCATCCAGCATTTTATGTCTTCCCGTTTGGGAAAAAACATGATTTTTCTTTCTGGCTGATTCAATTTGATGTAAGTAAAAAGAGTGCATTTTCTATGAAAGCCGAGTTCGTGTTTACCAACAAATAGTAGTCAAAAATCTCTTTAATTTTTTAATTAAGGGGATTTATTTTTTATGATTGTCCCTTTAAAAAATTTTTTTTAGTTATCTTTTATACTAGAATCAATCAAAAAAAGAAAGGCAGAAAAATGAAAGAACAGCTTAAATTAGCACCGAAGGAAAATCAACCAGTTAGAAAGCATCGTACTGTATTCACAAGTACAAAAGGGGTGTTTAAAAAACAAAAATGGGTTGTGCTGGATATTGATGAATATGGAATAACCTATCATAGTAATCCAGGATATAAAGGAGAAATGTTTTCTTCAATGTACCTCGTTCTACAGGAAATTAAAATTGATGAACATTCTTTCACACTAACCATCAAGAAAAATGACCATGAAGTTTATGTGATTGATTTGAAAAAATTAGATGGCGATTTGTGGAGCAACTTCCAAATTGTAAAAGAAAAAATTAACAGCTTTGCAGGAAATAAATTAAAGGATTAAGAAATACGAAATTAGAAAAAGGAGAAAGAATATGGCCAAAAATAATTTAACAAAAATTGATAATCAACTAGAAGAAGCAAGGAAAAAAGTTGTCCTTTTAGAAAAGGAACGTCAAGAAGCAGAAGAGAATCTTCAAAAACAAATTGGTAAAATTTATGTTCAAATTCAATTGAAGAAAAATAAAAATCAGTCGTATGAATCAATTTTGGAAGAGTTAAAAATGGAATTAAACCTCATCAAAGAAGATGAAAAAGAACAACGTTTAGCAGCTAAGAAAAATCGTGAAGAAGGAAACTTTCCAGCTGAAAATCAGTCTTAATTTTTGAGTTTTGCACTTCCGAATGAAGTCAAAAATGGTGTAAGTAAAAGTATGTAAAGAAGAAAAACAGTGTAAGTATAACACCTATAAAGTGTGTAAAGGTAAGTATAGCATGTGTGTGTAAGTAGGTGAAACCGAGAAAATTACCGGTACCGGAAACGTTGATACTATCAACTCCACACGCTTCGTGGGGACAGTTTCCCTTATGCTCTTTTCTACCACAACACACTTAAAAAGGACCTTAGTCCCTGTGTGTGTGTTAGTGTGTTGAAAAACCGCAAAAATAGAACCGTATCGGTTCGTGATGTTGCGAGGTTGAAGTTTTCTTTTTTGCTTCTTTTTGCTTTTGCTTCGACAAAAGAAAAAAGAAGGGCGCTGTTTTTTAGAAAGGAAAATTTAAAATAATGGCAAATATGAAACAAAATCGAATTGAGATTAGAGGGCTTACCGATGATGAAATTAATTATCTAAAAGCACTCGCAGAAAAAAATAAAGCTAAGTCATTTAATGATTTTCTGATCTCAATCTGTCGTGAAAAAATTGAGTATGGAAAATTTAATCGTGCTCAAGATTTGTATGTGGCTCATTTAGAAAATATGAAAATAGCTTCTGACCATGTTTTGAACCAAATGAAAAAACAGACAAAAATATTATCTGAATTTGAAGAAAAAATGGATCGTTATGGTGATCATATTTCACGTTGGTTAGAGCATGAAGGGGAGGTAGAAAGTGATGACTAAAGAAATCAAAATCAGAAATATACCTGATGATATGTTTGAACAACTTCGAGATATTTCAAAAAAATATAACTATCCAAGTTTTAATGAGTTTATGTTATCGCAAGTTCAAAATATCGTAATGAATGACGGATTGAATTTGTACAATAACCAATTTGCGGAAACATTATCTGTCATCAAAGAACAGCAAAGTCAGATTTTAGAATTGATGTTGAAGAATGAAATTTCTCTTTCAGCTTTAAATATTAAACAAGATATTGTAAATGATCTAACTACAAATTGGTTACATTTTATGGATGATGTATCTGCACTTGAAGCTGAACGACGGTCAGGTGGTGTTTAAAAATGAAGAAGAATAAATCTCTGTTCATCATTCTCATTTTCCTTGCAATCTTTATCGTGCAACCTAACAATTTTAATGCTATCAAATCTGGCTTGACACAAAATGATATCCCGACTCAATTGAACATAGCCGATTCAGCTGAAGAAAAAAATTCCAACTCAAATTTGAATTCTACTCTGAAAAATGATGATTTGAAATCGAAGGAGTATGACGGAAAAAATCAAGTGATTGTCGTCAATGAAAAATCACAATTTACAAAAAACGAATTGAGTTTAGAAAATGGCAGCTGGGAAAAATATTCTGATCTAGATTTTTTAAATCGTGTAGGAATTGCTGAAGCGATGTTGGGAAAAGAATTGATGCCAACGGAAGATAGAGAATCTATTTCGTCTATCACACCAACAGGATGGAAAAATAAAAAAATAATTTTCAACGGGAAAGAAGATTATTTATATAATCGTTCTCACTTAATTGGTTTTCAATTAAGTGGAGAGAATGCGAATGCTAAAAATTTATTTACAGGTACACGTGCTTTAAATGCAAATTTTGAAGATGAACAATCATCAATGGTCTACTATGAAAATAAAATTGCTAACTACATAAAAAATACGAACCACCATGTTCGCTATCGAGTAACTCCCATCTTTAGAAATGTGGAATTAGTTGCTAGAGGAGTTCGTATGGAAGCACAGAGTATTGAAGATGATGAGATCTCATTTGATGTGTATATCTTTAATATTCAACCAGGATATAAAATCAATTATTTGACAGGATCATCTCAGAAAATTTGAGGAGGGAAAAATGAATCCAAGACTTAGCTTATATTTTAGCGAAGAAACACATGAAAAATTTAAGGAAATAAAATCCTACTTGAAAGAATCGTCAGCTTTGCAGAAACAGTATCGAAATAATTCAGCAACGCTTGTCACTTTGATTGAAGTTTTTTATAAACTTTTTATTGAATTAGGAGAAGGAAAAAATTTCTATGAGCGACTGACTCAGCTGGAAAAAAATTGGGGGGATGCCTTTGATTCTGGAAATGATAACAAGGCAATTCATCGTCAACTTGATCAAATTCTCTATCTAACGCTAACCAACTTTCATGCTATTACGAAAGATGATTTTGATGTTCAAGAATTGGAATCTATTCATTCACGATTGGATCCTACACAACATGAATTGATGGCACGAATCAACGATATTATTCAAGAAGATATTGCACGTGGCCAAACTATCAAACATTCTCATTGAGGTACAGTAAATGGTAGATATTGTTGAAATCTATTTAGAAACAGGAGATTTTCATGAAGCGGTGCAACAGTCAGGGCTACCTACTCATATAGCTCATTTGAAATTAATAAAGAGTGGCTGCCTTAAAATTCAAGATAAAATTCAGTATGGTTCTAGGACAGCTAAGCTCGGAGGAATGGCCGAGGAGCTTTTTCAAAAGTGTGTCCCAGATGCAACGGATGCGAATAAGTATTTCAAGAAAAATAATCCAGTATATGATTTTTGGCTAGATGGTCTAACGATTGATGTAAAATACAGCTCATTGTATAAAAGGAAAAACGGGAACTCCCATCACTGGCAATTGAGGACAAAAGGAAATCAAGATTTTATTGTCGCCTTTTTAGAACGAGAAAGTGGTTCAGAGTTAGAAAAACCAAATATCTTATTGATTCCCATGCAATTTATTGAAGAGCAAAAAGAATTACATATTTCTCAATCAGGACGGTGGATCAATGATTTTCAAGTTGAACCTGAAGAATTACAACCGTTATTAAAAGACTATGCTCTTTTAAGAAAAAATGGACTATTTTAATTCAAAGAGAGGAAAATAATGAACGTGTCTTCTAGTCCAAGTATTACCTTCATGCTGCAATATACAGAAGCAAATAGTGGGTTTGTAGACTACACTAATAGAGACGAAGCTGTCGAGGTTGATAATGAATTAAATTTAGAAACACACAGACAAAATATTGAGTCTCTAACTGAAGATGAAATACAAAAAATCCAAGCTGAAGTCCCAGAAACAAAACTTAATTTTCAGGAGTACATCGATTATATGAATCGTTCTTATGCTACTGAAAATCAAAATGAAGAGATGACAGCGATTTTTACAAAAGAAGCCAATTACTTGCAACGTAGCAAAGTAACTGAATTGAAAAGCAAGTTAGAACAGGCTTATCAAAATGGCTCTCTTCTATGGCAAGGCGTTATCTCTTTTGATAATGACTTTCTGGCCAACGAGGGATTATATGATTTGGAAACTGGGAAAGTTGATCAGCAAGCTATCAAGTCGGTCATACGTGAAGCATTGCCAAGATTGATTGAAAAAGAAGGATTATCCGACTCATCATTTTGGTGGGCTAACATTCACTTGAACACGGATAATATTCATGTGCATTTTGGTTTATCTGAAGTTGAATCTGCAAGAGATAAATTTTTCTATCGGCCACGTGGACGAATGGAATATAGAGGTAACTTTTCTCAGAAAACCATTGAGCGTTTTAAAAGTGATGTTTTTCATGGTCTGTTGAATGAACAGACTAGAGGAATGATTGTTCGGCGAGAACAAATCTTGGCCAATATCAGAAGTGAGTTGATCAATTCTGTGTTTAGAGATCAGAAGGTTCGTTCTTCGGCTGAAAAAAATTTTTTGGAGCAGGCTTACAACCATCTGCCAATGGATAAAAAATGGCGCTATGGCTCAAATGCAAGAGATTTTGCAGTCAGTAAATTCTTCCTTGATCGCTATCTGGATTCCTATTTAGAAAATGATGGGAAAGAACTCTATCAAGAATTTCTGAAAGAAACGAAGGACTTCCTAGAAACCTATAGAGGAGCTTATTCGGCTGGGAAAAAATCAACCTACGAGAAGATTCGGAAACTTGATGATCGTGTTGAGAAAACACAACAGGAGGCTGCAGGCTATCATCTGCAGCAATTAATTGCGAGTCGAGAGAAGGAGTTGAGAGAACGACTAGCAAATAAAATCTTGCACCTATTTCGTGAGAATGCTCCTGAAATAGATGATGTTCGGCTGGAAAAAAATTTGGCCAATTTCTCAGAAAACAATCAAAAATTAATTTTAGCTCAGGATCCTAACGCAAGTGTTGTCAAATCGTTGCAAGCGTGGAAAAGATTGGGTTATGAGTTGAGAGATGGAGCAAACCCTCTTAAAATTATAAAACCAACCTACTCTGCTTATGATAAGCAGGGGAGAGGGATAGGGGTTCCTGACTTTGTTAGTGACCTAGTTTATGATGTCAGCCAGATGAAAGAGAATTTACTAGCAAAACAGCTAACACTAAAGGATTTATCCTTATTTTCTTCAGATGAATTGAGAGCTCTTGTGGATGCAGCCAAGAATAAATCTGATCGTACTTTAAAAGAACGTCAGGAGTTAGGAACATTTCGCTATGCTTTAAAATTGAGTTTATTGGAAGAAAAACAAAGTAGTTTATTAGTTCGTAAAAGTCTTTTTGATCAAATCCAACCACTTGAAACGGATAAGCCATTTGTTGAATTAAAAAAGAAGGAGATTATTCAAAGACTGAAGCTGACTGAATTGCAGCTGACTCCAAATTATAAACTGGGTGAAGCGAATCAATCACTGAAACAAACTCTTTCTAACCAGTTTGAAGATAGTGTTTCATTTTCTATAGAAAAGGCTGACTCATTAACAATTCAAGCACCTATTAAACGTTTGAAGGAGGAATTAGCTGCAGTTCAACCTCTTAAAGATGAAGGAGTTTTGACCCTCCTAAAGGGCTATCCTGTTACGAAAGATAGCTACATAGAAGAGTTACAGACACATATCTCCATTTTCCAGCTGAAGCATCAGATTTACAGTCGAAACAAGGAAATTTCACAAACGACTGATCAAACTACTATTCAAAAATTAAAACAGGAGAATGCGAAAGGATTTTCTGAGCTCAAATCACTTTATCAGAAATTGTTGCCAGAGGAGGAAAGTAATCAAAAAAGTCAGTTAGCTCAAGCTGTTTCACAGAAAATGCAAGAAAGAAAGGTCCTGCAAAGAAAAAATATCCAACAATCCCAAGGTAAAGCAATCATCAATACAGATTTCATGAGAAATCTGACCAATTCTCTTCAGAGGGCACAACGTGCAAATAAAAAAGCCCTCATGGAACGTGAGAGAAGCGATGAGAGACAAGAACTTGAAGAAAACGGACAAAGTATATAAGAGTCATTGTAAAAGCAATGACTTTTTTGTTGAAAAATGAAATTACATTGTCCCTTTAAATGGGATTTTTTGGTTATTGAATAGAATAGAAGGATAAAAAGAGAAAGGAGAAGAAAAATGAAGCTATTATTTCCAGATGTCGCAGTTGAAGAATTTGATTTCTCAGCCGAATGGTTAATTACGGCAATGAATGCTGATAGCAAGCAAGTGCATTTTGAGGGTCAAGGAAGAAATTCTGATTTAGAAATGGTTCTAGATTTTAAGGAATATTCTGAGCTATTTGAATCATTTTCAGTAGGGGAATTGGTTCACTTAGATCCAGAATCATTTGTACAAGCAGAGAAAGAGCCGTACAAACCACAGTATGAAGGATTTTAAGGAGAAAGAAATATGACAGAACAAGAATCAAGACGTGGGAAAAGTCGTAGAGAACGTGTTGAATTTGCACGTTCTAGAGATATTTTGGATGTTGCAAATGAGCTTCAGATGGAGCTGGTTCGCTCCGGACGAGACTATCGATGGAAAGAACATGATAGCCTAGTTATTTCACCTGATAAAAATTTATGGAAATGGTTCTCTAGAAATACAGGTGGAGATGCGATTTCTTTGGTTGAGACGATAAAGGAAGTAAGTTTTAACCAATCTGTAGATTTTTTGAATGATGGAAACTTTAAAGAGTTTCAAATGGTTGAAAGACCTCAAGAAGATTTTAAATACTATCTTGAGAAATACGAGCAGCCGTTTTCAGCTGGAAGAGATTACTTACGGAATCAACGTGGGTTATCGGATGAAACGATTGATTATTTTTTGGAACAGGGTGTTTTAGCCCAAGCTAACGCCAAACTTGACTACTTTGCGGAAGGCACTGGTGGAGTTACAACAAATGCGATTGAGCCAGTTATTGTATTCAAGTCCCTTTCTTCTTCAGGTGAAGTTGTTGGAGCGTCTTTACAAGGAATCCAAGAGAATTGGGAGAAGTGGCCAAAACATGGATATGCTAAAGTGATTATGAAAAACTCCGATCCTATGACAGGTATTCATGTTGATATTGGCAGTCCAAAACGATTGATTTTCACTGAGAGTCCGATTGATTTAATGTCTTACTATGAATTGCACAAAGATAGTCTTCAGGACGTCAGATTAGTTTCTATGGATGGTTTGAAAGAATCGACTATAGGCCGTCATCTATCTCAAATTCAAGCTGAAATATCAGGAAAACCGCTAAGATGGACACCTGAACAATTAGCGGACGGACTTCAAGTAGCTATTGATCATCACTTTTTTGAAGATGGGAAAAATGCGGATTTGATTACTCTAGCATTAGATAATGATAAAGCAGGTAGAACATTCATTCAAGAATTGGAGGCAAAAGGGGCTGTTATCAATTCAGATCTACCAGAACTAAAACCAGGACAAGATAAAACGGACTGGAATGATGCCTTGAGAACCCAGAATCAACAGTCATTAGTTAATTTATCAGCTGTATCGGTAGAAAATGAAAAATCTTTTAATAATCCATTAGAGCTAGTTTGGGAATTACATGGAAAATGGAGAGATGAATTAGCAGAAAAAATTCGGGAAGATTTAGGCATTAACTATGAACTACAGGCATGGCAATTTGAAAAAGAAATGTCACGATTTATAACGACTGATTTAGACAAGTTATTCGCAAAACGTACTAGATTGGAAAGGGATGCTTATTTTGCGGATAGTACGACGTCTATCAGAAAAGAAATTGATCGTTTAGATGCACAAATACTGGAGTACATAGAAAAAGCCCCTGAACAAAGTCAGGAGAAGACAGACTGGAATGATGCCTTGAGAACCCAGAATCAACAGTCATCAGTTGATTTATCAGCTGTATCGGTAGAAAATGAAAAATCCTTTAATAATCCATTAGAGATAGTTTGGGAATTACATGGAAAATGGAGAGATGAATTAGCAGAAAAAATTCGGGAAGATTTAGGCATTAACTATGAACTACAGGCATGGCAATTTGAAAAAGAAATGTCACGATTTATAACGACTGATTTAGACAAGTTATTCGCAAAACGTACTAGATTGGAAAGGGATGCTTATTTTGCGGATAGTACGACGTCTATTAGAAAAGAAATTGATCGTTTAGATGCACAAATACTGGAGTATATAGAAAAAGCCCCTGAACAAAGTCAGGAGAAGACAGACTGGAATGATGTTCTAAAGAATCAACAGGAAGAAAAATCTGATAACAGTCGTCTTGCCCAGGCACGTCGAAAATTGGAACGACTTAAAGGTGAACAAGATGAGGCTATTTCAAGAGTTTATTCCCACCAGGCGCTAACAAATGGGCAACCCATGAATGATAAGCGAGGTGGTGCTAGTTTTATGCGTAAGCAAGAACAAATAGAAGGTCAAGTTTTCTCAAAGATGGATGAAATTAGGCAACAGGAAGAACGAGTAGAGCGCCTGGAGCACCAACAACATTTGAAAGAAATGGGGTTGAATCGTCAGGGAAGTGGTCTGGATATGAGTGTTCAAAATATACCTAGAATCCGTGAAGAGTTAGAAAAAGCTAAACGTGGGGAGTCGTTCTTTACCAAAGCTACTCTCAAACGCTATCAAGAAGAGTTGACTAGACTTGAAGCTATATCTGAACAAATGGACAAAATGAGTATTCAGCCAGCAACTCAAGCCTTAATTGATGAAGGTCTAGTGAATCAGTGGCAAAAACAACCAAATACGTATTTTGTAAAAGGGTTACGAAGAGTTGCCCTGGAGTTGACTGAAGAAGGAGAGTTTCAATTATCTTCACAAACTAAGTATCATCCGAAAACAGATGAGGAAAGACTGAAGGTGGATGAATTACTTGCTAAACAAGCGCAAGGAAATATTGGAGTAAAACCAATGATACAGGAAGAGCGAAGTTCAGTGCCTCCAGAGTTATTTGTAGCCTTTGATTTTACAGAAAATCCAAATCTATCTCAGAAATTCTCATCAGGAGATGTGATTCCATATAAGGATTTTATAGCTCAATTGTATGAAGAGAATAATTTGAGAATGCTTAGCCTGGGATATGATAAAACTTATTTTGCATTGCAAGATGAAAAGGGGAGTCGTCTGACAGATGATTTTCGATATGATATTGGTAGTGAAGACAGTGACCTTTCAACGCAATTGGGAGAAACTCTTCCAACTCCTTATTTAGAACAGGCACAAAAAGCAGATTATGATTATCAATCACAGATTTCAGCTGAGGAGAATGTTCAAACAGAGTCAGTTGAATCAGAAGAAAAAGCTCCTGAGAGTTCTCAGGAGCAAATGAATGATAGGACCAGTGGTGGCACGGGTTCTTTACAGCCTAAAGCTGAAGGCAGTACCTCACCTGTACTTGAAACAAGTACCTTTGAGCAAACTGTTACCAGTCACCCGACATCATCCTATCCTTACTTACAGTTTAGCACAAATTATGATAAAGTGCAACGGAGAACAGCGAATTATCATCCGATTACACCAGCGGATTTAAGACGATTAAATCAATATGCGCCGTCTATCCAAAGTACAGCGTCCTGGTATTTAAATGAACTGGCTGACAGTAAAATCAGCTTTGTTTATGCGGATCATGGAGAGGAGAATGTGCTTCAGGTGACTTTTCAAAAGGATAATTTTATCCATCTTTCAGGAATCAGACCTTTTGAAGAGGGAAAGGGAGCAGCAAATTTCCTAGATGATATTGCCAATGGTCAGGGGCATTATGACGGTATGTTGATTAGTAATGCAATTAAGGATAAATTGCAGGTTCTTCCTATGTTGCGTGATATTTTAGATCCACATTCTTTTGTTTTAGATGATTTGAGCAGTGTTGAAAAGCTTCACAATCTCAATATGAGTGAAGCTATTAAAGCAAAAGATGAGGATTTCTTACTACTTTTTAAAGATATCGGAGATGAAAAAATTCCAGCCTCTCTTATGAAACTCAAGGGAGAGCTTGCAACTAATGTTAAATCGTTGGATGAAAAGATCATTCTCGGTGTTTATAGAGATCGAGATGGTCACATCGAGCAACTTTCAATCAATGAAGAATATGTTAAAGACAATGGTGCAGAAATGCTGTCAGTTTTGAAGAATAAGCAGTTTGAAGAAGTTTCTAAAGAAATTGAACAAACAACGCTAGAGAACACACTGAATAGCCCCCTACTTGATTCGGCTACGTTTACTCAAGTCTTAGATACTGTCTATAATTTAGGTGTGCCAGGTGACCTTTCAAAAACTCCAAAAGAATTTCATCAAGCCTGGAATCAGTATCTTGACTATGCGAAGCAACACAATGATAAATTTGATCAGATTGTTGCTGCAGCTGGAGAAGATAATCTCCTGGATACAAATTCAGACTTTTATAAAGAGTGGAAACAAGATCATATCTATAAGGAGAACTACCATGTACGCCTTCAATGGGCTGAGGAGCGCCCAGATGGCCCGAAATTGCCGTTTAAAGAGACAGAGCTTATATCTTATCAAGACTTTGCTAGAGAGCTATACAAGGCCAATCAGGACTTTTATCCAATTCATCAAGAAGGAATGAGACAAGTAACAGCAGGCAATGCTGAAGGCTATATCCCTCCTACCAAAATTAAGTTTGATGTTTATGCTCCAGGTGGTGAAGTGATCAAAGAGGGAATTCGATATGATATTGGAGATGAGACTACACCAATTTCACAAATGCTAGGATTAGGATATCGTCGACTCAACGGTCAATCTGAACTAGCATCAATGGATGAAGAAATTCTTTCTCAGCTGGAAAATAGAGAGGTGAATAAGGAAATTTCCCAGGAAGCAAATGAATCGGCTCGATTGACAGAAGAAGTAGCAGGTCAAACTCCTGATACAAGAGAAACGGTAGCTTTTCAATCTTCTAAGCAAGAAACTAAAACTAATTTGCTTCAGCGTGTAGAGGAGATCCTGAATGAGGAATCTATTTCAGATTTGGAGACTCATGAAGTAAACTCAAGTAGTATTGATTATGCTGCTTTAACGCCTCATGAATTGAGTGAGGTTGCTTTCCAAAAAGTGAGAGAGTACACAGAAACACCAGAACGGTTAGAAGAGTATCTGAATTTTATGAGTAAGTTTCCAGAGCTCTCACCTAGAAATGTTGCTTTGATTCAGGAACAGTGGCCAGGAGCGAATGCAGTCGCAACCTATAATCAATGGCAATCGATGGGGGAAGTTCTTGGGATTACTTCAGATCAGGTATTTGAAACGAGAAATACCTATACCAATAAAAAGACAGGTCGAACAAGAGAAGTTGTCCATAACAATCTTTCAGTTAAAACAGGAGAAAAATCACATATTACATTGTTTAGACCTATGATGGTTGAAATGATTCCTGTATTGGATGAAAATGGGAACCAGGTAAAAAATGGAAAAGGCAATCCAAAATATAAAAGACTTTCTGAAGCGACACCTGAGGAAAAGGCTTTAAAGAAAGAAGGAAAATTGAAATCTCGCTTCTTCCAAGAAAGAGATTCAAATACAGGCTTAGCTAAATTCGCTACGTATAAAGTATTTGAGTTGTCTCAAACAACCTTGAAGCCTGAATTTTATCCAAAAGCGATGCCAAATCGTCACTATGACTTTAATATGGATCATATTCGTACAAAAGAGGTGCTTGAAGGACTTTCAGACTATGCTAAGAATATTGGGGTAACAATCTATCAAGACGATGCAAAAGAGTTGAGAAGTGCGAAAGGAGCTTTTTATCCAGATGAACAAAAGATACTTTTGAATCCAGATAATACTCCTGGAGAAGTCGTTGCAACTACTATTCACGAGTTGGCGCATGCTAGTCTACATAACCCTAAATTTGCTAACTCGTATAAGGAAGATGTCTCAAAAGATCGTAGAGAACTTGAAGCTGAGATGACAAGTTATCTCGTTTCTAATCATTTTGGGTTAGATACCTCTGAGAAAGCCATTCGCTATATGGCAATTTGGACTGATAATTTGACCTCTCTTGATGATCAACAACTAGCGCAATCTATGAAACGGATTCATGGAACAGTATCTAAGATTGTAAAAAGTGTTGAACAACATACAAAGCCTTATCAGTTGAATAGACAGGTGGGACAAAATCAAAATTTTATCCAAAGCCCAAAGAAGGGGCTTAAAGTATAGAAAGAGTGCTCTTTGTGAGCCTCTTTTTTGTGTAAAAAGTTATATAACTTTTTGTGTTGTTCTTTGATATGAACTCGTTCTACTCTGTGTCAATGTCCCTTTACAAAATATTTTTTAATTATAGCTTACAATAACAGAAAATGAAGTAGAAGGAGAATGATATGGTTATAGTTATTCTGGCTGAAAAAGAGAAACAGGCAGAAGCTTACGCTACAGCTTTGGGACAATTTAGTAAAAAGAAAGGTGTCTATGTTATCAGGCAATCACTCTATTTTCCAGCTGAAGTGCATGTGGTGGCTGCTGAAGGGCACCTATTTGAATACAGTGAACCAGACAACTGGTCACTTGATAAATTACCTCTTATAAATGTTTCATTTAAGCAACATCTCAAAGAGGATAAGAATTCAAGAGAAAAATTTAAGAGAATTTATGATGAAGTGGTAGCAGCGGATCAAGTGATTATTGGGACGGATGCTGATAGAGAAGGAGAGCGGATTGCGTACTCTATTTTGTCGCACATACCAGGAGGCAAGGAGAAAATTTGGAAACGGCTTTGGGCAAGCTCCTTGACCAAGAAAGCTCTTCAAAAAGCTTTTCAGGAATTGAAGGAACCTTCAGAGACCTATAATTACTATTTGGAAGCTGAAGCACGTGCACAAAGTGACTGGTTGGTAGGTATGAATTTATCACCTCTTGCAACGATTGATCTTCAAGCAAGAGGACAACTCCCTCGAACAAAAGGTAGCCATCTATCGGTTGGTCGAGTTCAGACACCTGCAATTAGATTAGTCTGTGAAAATGATTTAGCGATTCGTAACTTTACTCCAGAAAAATATTGGAAGCTTCAGCTGGAGGATAAGAAAAATGGGGTATTCTTCACCACAAAAGACAAAACTAAGGATAGTGAGGCCATTTTAGCCTCTTCAAGGGGGTTATCAACCACCTCTGTTATTTCTTCAGTTGAGGTAGAAAATCATCAGAAATCCGCTCCACAACTATTTACCTTGTCAGCTCTACAAAGTTTTGCGGCAAGTGCCTGGAAATTTGACTCAAGCAAAACAGAAAGTATTGTTGAAGGACTGTATTTGAAAGGATTTCTCTCCTATCCACGTCCGGACTCAGAATACATCAGTCGCTTTGAATTTGACGATTTAAAAGAAAATCTATCTGCCTATCAAAAAGCTATTAATTGTCATTTTCAGCCAGCGTTTTTGGATCCTAGAGAAAATTATGTTAATGATGAAAAAGTTTCTGGCACGAGCCACTCAGCCTTAATTCCGACTGAAAGAATTCCAAATCTTTCAAATTTAAAAACTGATCAACGACTGATTTATGAAGCAGTTGTGAAGCGGGCAATCTTGATATTTGCGGATGATTGTTATTATTCAACCAAAACTATTGAAGTAAAAAATAATGGTCTTGTTTTTAAAACAAAGGGTAGGACGCTTCATAAATTAGGATGGGCTGAATGGAGTTCACGAAAGGTACGAGGTCCTGTTGAAGTTCCTGATTATCAAGTGGGAGATGAAATTGATACGCAGGTTCAGATTGTAGGGGGTGAAACAAAACCACCTAAACGATTAACTGAAAGCCAATTGATTGGCCAAATATTTCCTAAATATGGCTTGGGAACCCAAGCCACTAGAGGAGAAATCATTAAAAAAATTCAGAGCAAGGGCTATGTTGTTAAAGATAAAAAAACAGGTCAACTAACTCCTACCAACAAGGCCTATCTACTGATCAATTATCTCTATGACAATGAGTTTTCTGATCCAGAGACAACAGGAGGCTGGGAAATGTTTCTATCTCAGATAGGAGAAGGGACAATCAATCCACGAGAATTTGTGGATGCGATAAAAGATAAGCTCACTCTTCAAATCAAGGAAGTAAAAGAAAGAGGTGATTAAGTGTGACTACTGAAGAAAAGAAAAAAACACCCTATTTAGATCGTTATACAGATAATTTGACAGAAAAAGTTTCAAAAAAAGCAGAAGATTATCAGGTGTACGGCCGTGATAAAGAAGTAGAAGCCGTTCAAACCTCCCTTCTCAGACGAACCAAAAACAATCCAATTTTGGTAGGAGAAGCTGGGGTTGGTAAAACAGCTATTGTTGAAGGATTTGCTTTAGCCATTTTACGAAACCAGGTATCTCCAAAATTAAAAAACTTGACCGTACGCTCTCTGGAATTATCTAGTTTAATGTCAGATGAGGATGGAGGATTTATTGTTAAGTTTAAGAAAATTATTGAGGAGATGGTAAAAACCAAAGGAGAAAATCTTCTCTTTATTGATGAAATTCATACGATTGTTGGAGCTGGTGGTTCAGATAAAGGCGCTCTGGATGCTGGAAATATTATTAAGCCAGTTTTGTCACGTGGGGAGATTCAATTGATTGGCGCAACTACTTTAGATGAATTTCATGAATATATCGAAGTGGATCGAGCGCTGGAGCGAAGGATGCAGCCAATTATGGTTTCTGAACCTACAACTACTCAAGCGATTGAAATTCTTGAACGAGCTAAAACTGTTTACGAAAACTTTCATCATGTGTCTATAAGTTCTGATGCTGTAAAACAAGCTGTACTTCTATCTGTCCGCTACATACCTGATCAATTTTTACCTGATAAAGCCTTTGACTTAATAGATGAAGCAGCGACTATTTGTTCTACAAATGGATTGGTTCATGTCGGGAAGCAAGAAATTGCAGAGGTGCTGAAAAATAAAACAGGTATTCCTGTTACGACGATTTTGAAAGGTAACAAGGAAAGACTATACGGTTTAAAGGAAAAACTGTCACGACGTGTTAAAGGTCAAGATGAGGCTGTAGAGGCTGTTGTGGATGCTATAACTGTTGCACAAGCTGGTTTACAGGATCAAAGAAAGCCCTTATCTTCCTTTTTGTTTCTGGGAACTTCTGGGGTTGGAAAAACGGAGCTTGCCTTGGCACTAGCAGAGGGAATGTTTGATGATGAAGAGGCAATCATTCGCTTTGATATGTCTGAGTATAAACAAAAGGGAGATATCACAAAGCTGATTGGTGATCGTCAAACTAGAACAAAAGGACAATTGACTGAGAAGGTTAAACAAAAACCTTATAGCGTTATTCTGATCGATGAGGTGGAGAAAGCACATTCCGAAGTTGTAGATTTATTTTTGCAAGTGCTTGATGCAGGACGTTTGACTGATTCAACTGGAAGGCAAGTAAGTTTTAAGAATACGATCGTCATCATTACTACGAATATTGGTTCTGAAAAAATTATTAAGCAATATGAATTGAAAGGGAATTTTAAAAAACTAACAGATAGGGATAAAGTTCAGTTTGAAAAGAGCATGACGTTGGAGTTGGAAACAAAATTCCGACCAGAATTTCTCAATCGAATTGAATATAAATTAATTTTCAACATGTTAGACGAGAAAGTGAATAAGAAAATTATTGTCAAACAACTATCAGAAATTGAAGAAAGAATGAAGAATCAAAAGTTGACTCTCTCTTATGAAGAAAGTTTGGTTACTTATTTATTGGATGTAGGAACCAATATAAAGGATGGTGCACGACCTCTGGAAAGAGTGATTAAGCATAAGGTGCTTCCTCTAATTTCTAAAGAGTTTCTGAACTTATCCGATCACAACCAAGAGTATCATTTTCATCTTTGGGTAGAAGGTGATGCGCCAGATGAGCATCACCGTGAGGATAAAAGAGAAATATTGTTCGATGTCGAAGCTGAAAATAGGTCATTTGGTGAAGCATTATTTTCTTAAAATTCACCTTAAAAAAATGATTGTCCCTTTAAAAAATTTTTTTCAATTATCTATTATACTAACGTTGTCAAAAAAACAAAGGAGGATTTCTATGAAAAACTATTTGACAAGACAACTTCAGCAAATAAAAACAAAATCACAGATGTTTTTATTGAGCCTTTCCCTATTCCTAACAGGATCTACAGTCTATGCGGACGATCCATTTGCTAAGTCGGATAACTTGGCAAGACAAGGAATTACAAAAGTTCAGCTAGTCAGTGTTGCGCTATTTGGTCTAGCTGCCGTTGTCACTTCGCTCATTTATGCGTTTGGTGGACGGGAGTTAAAAGCTTCAATGAAAAAAAATTGGGTGTCTATTGCAATTGCAATTATTGGTGTTTCAGCGGGACCAAGTATTATTGAATGGATTTTTGATTTCGTGAAAAGTTAAGGGGTGGTGATTTATGGCTTTTTCACTCTTTAATAAAGGTTGCTGTACGATTACAGATGATCTATTTTTAGAAATCTCCTGGGAAGATGGAAGAGGTCCAGAAGATGATAGTGAATTACTTGATATCATTGAGGGATTGGATCATCTTTCTGATTTTTCTCAGCCGATTTCAAAAAGTTTACCCTACCTAACATTTCAACAGACCGAGTTGTTATTTAGAGAGTTGAAACAGATGTATGGTCAGTTTCAGCTGAAAAAAGTGGCAATCGCCCATCTGGAAGGGAAAAACGTGGTAACAGAAGGAGAGGTTTACGCTAGTCCATTTCTGATTACTGAAGACTATGAAAATCTCCTGCTTCCCCTCATTCAAGCGATACTTACTCGCTCTGAATTTGCGAATTACAGCTATCAAGAAAAAAGGGAGTATTTTGAGAACCAGATTTATCCTGTATATAAACAAAGTATGGGATTGTCCGATTCTTCTCTTCCTCTTTTCCCAGCTGAAGGTGAGCTGGCGGTTCTTTCACAGCCAAGTCGTCCATCACATGATCTAAAAGCAGGAGGTCAAATAACTGTTGCCCCTCCTATAGCTCAAAAGCAGTCAGTTTCTCTGAAGAAAATTTATCTATTTTTAGGTGTTTTGGGAGTGCTGTCAGTGATAAATATCGTTTGCGTATTTTTTGCTTTCGCTCAACTATCAAGTCAGTCCGAAAAAGTAAATTTCTTATATCAGGAACAAAAAAATACTCAACTCATCATTTCAACGAAAAATGAAGTTGATGTCTTTAGCCGTTATTTCTTACCTTCTTATTACTCGGGCAAAAAAGAAAACCTAGTAGATTTTCTTTCTGAAGGTGATGCAAAATTTACTAAACCAAAAGAAGGAATTTTACAGTCCGTTATTTTAGAGAAATTGAATTATGATTCAGAAACTCAAAGATATACGGTTTCCTATATCCTGTCTGTCAAAAGAGGGGATAAATCATCTAGTGTTAGATTAACTTTTGATGTAAAAACTTCTGATTCTTCAAAATATGGATTTGTTGTAGAAACAGAACCAA
The DNA here is from genome assembly GCA_963554735.1 of Streptococcus oralis. Taxonomy (GTDB): domain Bacteria; phylum Bacillota; class Bacilli; order Lactobacillales; family Streptococcaceae; genus Streptococcus; species Streptococcus oralis_CX. The sequence continues at coordinate 11,324 of CAUVSV010000021.1, read as the reverse complement.
AAGAATCAAATTATCTTAAAAATTAGAAAAGGAAAAATCACAATGAACAAGAAACAAGTATTAACTACACTCGCACTATCAACACTCGCATTAGCACAAGCTGGATTTGTATCAGCTGATGAACTTGCACCAATTGATTCTTCTGCTCCAACAACAGAAGTAGTTACGCCGACAGCACCAAGCGCTTCAACAGAAACAGAGGCTCCAGCAAATCAGTCAACAGAGCCTTCAGTTACTCCAGTTGATCCGACAGCTCCTTCAGACAAGGATAACGCAGGAAGCCTTGACGGAGTGCCAGCTGATAAACCATCACCTTCAGATAAGGCGCAAGACAAGGATAATGCAGGTAGCCTCGATGGTGTTCCAACACCATCAGATAAACCACAAGACAAAGACAACGCAGGAAGTCTTGATGGAGTGCCAGCTGATAAACCAGCGCCTTCAGATAAGGCGCAAGATAAGGATAACGCAGGTAGTTTAGATGGTGTTCCAGATGAACAGCCAAAAACTACTGATCAAGCAAATCAGCAAGGAAAGTCACAAATTGGGACAACATCTACATCAACTGGACAGGTTGTCCATGATGTAACTAAAGAGCCCGTTGAAACAAATACAGGTGCGTCTATTGTTAGCACCCAAAACGGGAACGTAGTCCTTTCAGATGGTTCTGTAGTGGCTCCAGAAGAAGTTGGTGGAACAGTTAACGAAGATAAGACTATCTCTGTTACTGATTCAGAAGGCAAACTCAAAACACTTCCAAACACTGGGACTGCAGAAAGTATTCTGGGTGCTATTGGAGCCATGTTGTTGACAGCAGTCAGCTACGTCTACAAGAAGAAAATGTTTTAAGGTGAAATGGAAAGGGAAACAATTAAATGACAGAAAAAACACAAGGACACGGATATTTCCGTAAGAAAAAATGGGCTAAAGGCCTAGTATCAGGAATTGCAGTTGCAGGTATTGTAGCCTTCTCTGCAGGTTCTGTATTGGCGGATGAAGCAGTACAGCCTGAAAGCAAAAACGACAACAACACATACGCTAAACAAGCTGGTAAGGCAACAGGAAGCCAGCCTGTAGCGATTGATAATAGTGCAGTCACAAAGGCTGCTTCAACTGCTAAACAAGCTGGAGTAGTTGTGTCTGAGACATCAAGCGTTGATAAGGGTACAGATACTACTTCATCAAATCTTGAGCAGTCTAAGGGTGAAATTAACCAAGACCAGGATAAGCAAATCAAGGCACTTGAAGAAACGACTGCAAAACAAGTCGAAAACAATACAGCCTTCAAGGAAGCGCAGGAAGCCATTCAAGCTAATAATAGCTTTGTAGCAGCTGAAAAAGCCAAGCACGAACAATCAACAACTGTCACAGTAACGAATGACGGTTCGACTGCTACAGATGGAACTGCAGATAAAAATAAGCAGGCTACTGAAACGGCTAAGAAAGTCTTAGCAGAAAACCAGCAAGCTGTCTCAACATATCTGGAAGAAAAAGGGAAGTACGAAGCTACTGTTGAACAAGCTACTGCTCTAAACAAAGCGGTAGAAAGCGCATCTGAACAGCTGAAGAAAGAAAAGGTTGACGTTAAAGTCGTTACACGTACGGTCTCTTCAGTCGCAGAAGTAGAAGCATTGAAGAAACAAAATGACCAGGCTATTGCGACTGCAAAAGGCAAAGTGGAGCTTAACAAAGCCATCATGACTGCCTACACAGAGAAGAAGAATGCTAGTGATCAAGTCAATCAGGATGCTGACCGTAAGTTCGCTGAATTGAAAAACTCAGGTGTACTTCTCAGTTCTAAAACCCAAGAAGTTTCCTCAGTAGATGAGGCTAACCAAATTGCCAAACAAAACCAGGCGGCTTATAATCAAGCTAAGCAGGCCCAAGCTGAATGGCAGAAGAAGTACAACGATCTTCAGTCTAAAACAAGCACTGAAGGATACACAAAAGAAGTTGTACTACAAGCTCTAAGTCTTTCGACCGCTAATCCTGAAGCAACTGTGAAGTCTACAGCTTCAGGAGCAGAAGAACTGACTACGGATTATATCGCCTCATCAAGTGGCAGATCTGGGTACTCTCGCGTTCTAGACTCAACCAAAGTCTTGAAATACAAAGATGTGGGCAATGGTTGGACAACAGAAATTGATTATACTGGGTTAAACGGCTTAACAGTCACAACGGAGGATGGGAAACAACACAATATTTCTCGTATCCATCGAAAATTTCAAATTGTAAACCAAGGTAAAACGGGCCTAAATGATGTCTATGTCTTAAATGATCCGACTGAGGGCTTTGTAGTAGCTCGAAACGATGGAACAGGTGGAGCTGCGGACTACATGAACTTTCTGGTTACAGATACCTACTACTACAACAATGAGGAAGGCCAAGAAGTAGCTTTCAAGGCTTCTGAAAAGACACCTGCAGCCTTAACCTACTCGTCTCTAAACCACAACCCTATCGGGTGGGAAGGTGCAAAAGCCATCAATGGGACACATGTTGAAATCAATGGCTCAACTGTTACTCAAAACAAGGATTATGGCTATGTTTATGCAGAAGACTATAACCGTGAGGAAGAGGTAGGTCATCTTTGGGATACTTCCTCTTCAGCATATCAGTACAAGGGTGCTGCTCTTGGAGTCTTTAAGGAAGGGACAGCCTTCACAACCGAATTTATTCAATGGGATGGACCAGAAAGTCCAAATGGCCAAACCTATTGGTTTGCTTTGAATACAAAGGTTGTAGCGCCAGTCGTTGAAGTTCCAGCTACTGCAACTATCACTAAAACAACTGTGAAACCTGTCAAACCTGATTCAATCAGTGCTAACCTGGTCAATGCGAAAAATCCAGCAAAACCAGCTTTAGCGCTTAAAACTATTTCTGAGACGAAAAATCAGAAATTATCAGCAAGTTATCACGGCTACAAGTTACAATATAAGCCAGTTGTCAGCAAATCTGTGGCGGATACAGATAAGATCAGCACAGATGGTAAAACGGTAGCTAAAAACGCTACTCAGACCTATACATTGACCCATGACAATATCTATGCGAACCTGAAAAAAGGGGACAAGATTACCATCATTGATCCACTCGAAGCTGGAGCAGTTCCAGATGTAGCTGTTACAAAAGCAGCTGCAGAGAAAGCGGGATGGACTGTTTCATATGATGCAGGAAAGAACACCTATACCTTTACTGCAACCTACGAAGGGAAACGCTTAGAAGCTCCAGTGATTACCTGGAAGCCTATCTATGACAAGGGCTTCTATGATAATACTTATAAAGTGTTAGTGAATAACTACGAGGTTTACTCTAATCCAGTCACAAACTACACACCACCAGCCCCAAAACCAGTCAAATCGGTTCTGGATCGCTCTGGTAAGGATATCAACGGGGCGACAACATTTGATCGTACCGTGACCTTCCGATTGGCGACTGATTATAGTCCATACACCAAAACACTTGCTTCAAGTCAAGCACTTGGTAAGAAGTTTGCTATCCTGGATGATGTTCAAGATGGTGCATTCTCAGTTTATCAAGGCAATATCAAAATGACTGCAGCAGGTCAAGACGTGAAAAATCTCTTTGATATGTATCACGTGCTTTCAGACAAAGGACGTACAGATGCAATCAAGAATATCCTGAAGGAATTGAACCTGCAACCTAGAGGAGAGTTCTATCTCTGGGTAGCGAAGGATTCTAAGAGTTTTTACCAAAACTACGTGAAACAAAATAAAAACGTGACGATTGATCTCCCAGCTAAACTCCTGGTTAAAGCAGGGGAGAAAGTCAAGAATGACTTTAAACAAATTGACTTTGGTAACAGCTATCAATCAAACCTTGTGACTGTTGAAGTACCAGATGTGAAGCCAGAGAAACACGCTTTGGACCAAAAGGATAATAAAAAAGTCTTGGATGGCCAAGAAGTACAGATTGGCCAATATATTCGCTATCTACTTGACGGTGTAACCGTGCCTACTAAACACGATAGCCTCTTCCAATATGACGGTATTGATATGCTTGACTTGAAGCATGACAGATACACAGGTAACTGGTCTGGTATCATTCGTGGTACAGAATACGTTGCTGAAAAAGACTTGGTTCTTCCTTATGATGTCATCCTGAAGGATGGTAAGCTTATCAAAGCAGGTGATAAGATTGCCAAAGGTAGCTCTTATGCCTTTACCTTTGAGTTCAATCAAAGCACAAACTCAGACTTTATCAAGAAAATTGTTAAAGTGACATGGAACGAAAAAGACGGTAAGTGGGCTTACACTATTGACAAAGACTTCTTAAACTCATTAGGTGTAAAAGGCACGTTCGATGCAGACTTCTATCTAGAAGTCGAACGCATTGCAGCTGGGAAGGTTGAAAATACCTTCATCAATACAGTCAATTTACAAGAGATGACGGCTAAAGTGACAACCACAACGCCAGAACCTCCAAAACCTGAAGAACCAGGCAAGCCACAACCACAGCCATCACTTCCAAATACAGGAACAGCAGCAAGCATGCTTCCAACTTGGGGAATGGTTTTGGGATTGTTGAGTCTTGCAGGAGCTGGGCTTCGTAAGTCGAAAGAAAACTAATTTGACGAACTAAAATGAAATGATGACCACAAGTTGAATAAAGACTCTCTTGTGGTCTTTATTGAAAGGAGAAAAAATGCAAGTATTTATCGCTTCTGGACGTGTTGCATTCATCCCAAGTGATGCAGTAGGTCAAACTAAAAATGGTCATGCCAGTTTTAAATTTGAGTTTGTTTGTGATTCTAGTATGAATGATGATACAAATAAACCAATTTCTAGTTTCTTCCATGTGCAAGTATACGGAAAACAAGCAGAATTGATGGCTCAGAGCCTATCTAAAGGCTCTCCAATCCTCTTAAAAGGAGAAATTATCCAACGTCCTTATAATGATGAACAAGGTCAACGTCGGACATATCAGTTTATTTCCCCAAATCAACAAGGAGGAATTTCTTTCCTTGAAAATAGGGAAGCATCTAACCGACGTAAGCAGGAACAACAGGGCTTTTCTCAGCCGATACCAAGTTCTATTCCTCCATCTTATCCTGAACCAATGGATGTAGAATCCCCATTCTAAAGGGATTGAAAGCATACAAGAGCACTTGTGTGCTTTTTTGTTGTACAAAAAGTTATATAACTTATGATATAACAATATCTTTTGTCCCTTTAACAAAGAATTTGATATTATCCCTTAGAATAGAGGGGGATTAAGAAATAATAAGAAAGGAGTGCAACAATGGCAAGACAAAAATACAATTATCTGTCTGATGAATTGATTGCAGAATCTCTTCAGGTGACCAATTACTTAGAACAAAGTCGATCTAGTCGATTGAATGTTCTTCAGTTGGATGGGGAGAAATGGTTAGAAAATTACTTTAACCGTTATGAGAAAGCCTCTCCAAGGCTACAGTTTCACATATTTCTCTTTTCGAGCTTCTATACTCGAAAAATGGAATGGTTCTTGGAAGGTGTAAGGGGGTAGTCGTTTGTTTGAGTTATTTGAAGTAGTATTTTATACCCTTATCCAACTGATTCGAGCCAGTTGGCTCAATACCTTCCTTTTTCTAGGGGTAGCAGGTTATTACCTATTCAAACTCTTCCAGCCGTATTTTTTAAGAAGCTATCAAAGGTTATTAGCAGGTAAGAGTAGTCTAAGGCAAGCAATAAAAAGAGGTTGGAAAAATCGTAAAGGAATTGATTGGAAACAAGTATGGTTCAAATCAGTTAGAGGGCTGCTCAATGGGATGAAGTCATTCTTACCTAAAATCTTTGCGCTTGTCTCTCTCATTCTTTGGAATGTTTTCTTCAGGATATTCTATACCCTCCCTTTTGTTAAACGAGAACGGAAACGTTTTGATAAAGAAATGAAACCCATTCTTTATTTTAAAAGTTACCGCAGCTTCGTTTATATGGGATTAGGTTTTAGCTTTATTGCTTTTATCTTAACGAATTACCTGGTTACTGTTTTGAGAGCTACAATCCGCTTTCTCTATTTTAGTATTTGGTCGTTTAAAGATGCTAGTAAGGCCGTAAACTTTGACTTAAACAGCCTCTTATTTCAAAGTTTATTGAACGCTAAAGTCTTCTTGATAGCACCGATTTTAGCATTTCCAATCTTTCTATTGGGCTTAGTTATCGCCTGGAAATCTGCCTGGATAAACTTCGAGCAATTTCGAGACTATAACAACAATGAAGAAGGAGATGACCGCTTTGTAACGGTTGATGAAATTCGTCGCCAATACAAAAAGATTCCGAATAAAGCTTTAACTTATCCAGGTGAGGGTGGGGCTCCTGTATTTCATGAACTGACTCATGATTTAGCAGGGCAAACACTCAGAACCCAAATCTTATGGCAAAATAGGAAAATCAGTCGATATGTGACCAATGCGGAGCGAATTTTAGGCATGTTAGCTTTTCCTTCAGGTTACTTTTATATTGAAGATAAGCCTACTAACTTGTTAGGAATTGGGATGACTCGTTCAGGTAAAGGGGAGGGTCATATCACTCCAGCAATTGAAATCAATAGCCGTGCGGAGTTGCAACCATCAATGGCTATAGGAGATAATAAAGGTGAGCATTACCAAGCTTCTTACAAGCTCATGAGACAACGTGGCTATGATGTCAATGTTCTTTCTTTCCAAAATATGGATTGGTCCATGTCCTACAATCCTCTAGCTTTGGCCATAGCAGCCGCAAAGAAGGGCTACTATGAGAAAACTCAAACCTATGTCAACGCAGTCGCAGAATCCATTTATCCCAAACAAAAGGGAGGAGAGAAGGGAAATGCGGAATACTTCCGTAAGTCTTCTATATCCCTATTTAACGCTCTGACAATGGCTTTGATGGATCGAGCTAATGAAACTTATCAAAATGGTGAAGACGATGCCTGGGATACCATTACAATCCCTAACGTTGCGAAATTCTTGGCGACAATGGGTTCTGAAGAAGTCTTTGTGGATGGTGCTGGAGAAATCGTCGAAAATCCAAGCAGAGAACAACAAGTGTCGAAGAAGTCAAAAATTACAGTCTATTTTGATAATTTGAGACAGGTCAATCAAAAACAATTCTCAAAATTTAGACAAATGGCGGATATCGAATTTCGTGCTTCAGACTTTGGTGGTGATGAGACTAAAGGTAATGTCTACTCTAGCATGATGACAGGAATCAATCTGTTCTTGCAAGACAACGTGGCCAAACTGACCTCCAAAAACTCTATTGATTTAGAGTCTTTTGGTTTTCCACGTCGATTGTCTGTCAAGCTGAGATCAAGTACCAATAGTCAACTTAAAAATGAATTTAAGCACAAAACTGCTAAAGTAACGATTACAGGATTGAAGAAGTGGGGGAAAGTCGAAAAGAAAGTCGATTATGTAAAACAAGCGACGGCTTTAGTCGATGGGGAAGGCTATCTGAACTATGCCATTGAGCCTAAACTTCCAGATCAGTTTACAGTAACGATTGATTTCAATCATAAGAACAATGGCCATTCCCCTGTTCGGGATCAAGTCTTCCAATTCTCAGCTGAAAAAGTCTATCGAAAAGATGGAGATAGTTTAGAACTAGATGAGTATACCAAGAAGCCTATTTTAGATCATATCGATATAACCGTCCTTAAGAATAAAGAAGACACCCAAAATCTTCTTCAGGAGTCAGATATTGAACTGGTCTATTCAGATAAACCGAAAGTCATCTACCTGGTAACACCGCCAAACCGCACAGAGTACAATGGGATTGTCTCTTTGTTCTTAGATCAGTTATACAATGCCAACTATGAGCTTGCATTAACAAATGGTCGAAAATGTATCAATCGCATTCTCCACATCTTGGATGAGTTTACAAACATGCCAGCTATTCCTCACATGGAGACGAAAATCTCCATTGGATTAGGGCAAAACATTCTCTATTACCTATGGATTCAAAATCTGGAGCAATTGTATGATGCCTATGGTCAAAATGTTGCCCGAACTATTATGGACAACTGTTCGTTGAAGGTTTACGTCAAAACAACGTCTTCAGAAACCAATAAGAAATTTAGTGCTGAGTTGGGTACACGTACCATCACCAGAAGACGACGCTCCAGCAATATCCTGGACGAAGCCAATCCAAATGTAGCTGTCGAGAATCCAAAACAAGAGTTGTTGACACCAACGCAATTGGCCAAGCTTCAGGAAGGAGAAGCAGTTATCTTACGTGGGGTCAAGGGACGGGATAATGTTGGACGTAAGGTCACAACGGATCCAATCTTCGCACATGATAAGAACAGCTTCCCTTACAAGTACATGTTCTTGCAAGAGGAGTTTGATACATCGATGACTCTTGCGGATATTCCAGTCGAAAGTGCCCACCGTGAGCTAGAACTTCAGGAGATCGCAGTTGATGCAGGTACAGCCTTCAACAACATCATCGACTGGAGGCAACGTTTGACCATGCCACTCCTCAGCAACAATGGCGAAACTCCTAAACTATCAGGCCGTCACAGTAAAGGGCAAAAGGTACAATCCCAATCCTTTACTTCCACAGATGAATTATTCCAGGCAGCTGCAGCTAGTGTTATTCACGGTGACTATGATTATTATGATGACGGAGACGACTTCTTTGCGGATGAAGTTATCTAAAAAGATGTACAATAAGTTATATAAACACTTGCAAGAAAAAATGATGTTTGTTATAATGAGGTAAATAATGATTAGGAGAAAAAATGATGAAAGCAAAGCACTTTTTAAGAATTGTTTTAGTAGGGTTAGCCTTGATTTTACTAGGGGCATGTGGTCAAAAATCACCTGAAAGTCTCTCTAAAAATGTGTTAAAAGATAGCTATACGGGCTTTTCACCAGAACATGGTTATGAGAGTAGTGATTTTAAGGGTGGAGTAGGAACTACCTTAAAGTTTGATAAAGAAAAACGAACCATCTCAAATAACGACGGTGAAAGCATCAATTATAGTGTTCTTTCAGAAGAACAAGTGAAGAGAATCCCAGCTGATTTCAGAGGCACTCTAGTTAGTCTAGAGAGTCAGCTGAAAGGAAAGGATAACTTTACAATCGCTGTTGACTATAAAGATATAGATAAACCTGAAGAAGCTCGCTCTTATTATCAAGTCGTCTTGACCGAGGGTGGTAAAAAAATCCGAATCATTGAACTCCGCCGTGGCTATAAAGAAGACAATGCTTTCTATGATTTCAACGGAACCGCAGATTAACTTACAAAAGTCTCAATTACTTGAGGCTTTTTTTTGTTGTCAGAATTTCATTGTCCCTTTAAAAACGATTTTGCCATTATCGAATATGATAGGGGTATCTTAAAAAGAAAGAAGGTATCTTTAGTGCACTATCAAACCTTTTCAGATTTGGTGAATGAGATCAAGAATCTTGATGGTGAGATTACAGGCGAGAATGCAAAAAAGCTGGCAGAGTTTTATTCCTATTGGAATAACTATTTAGAACCGACTCCTGCATTTATGGCATTTCTCACCTATTTACCAGGAGGGATTGCCAAGGCTCTTTATCAAATCACTTCCAGCCTAGAACATGTTTTTAATAATATGTTCAAGCTCTTTGGTCTCTTCGGTTATCTAGGCGACCAGAAGACGATTATAGGCCAGTTCTTTTACTGGTTTCAGCTATTGGGGACGTCCTTGTTCACCCTGATTTTGGTCGTGTCGGCCGTCGCAGGAGTTTTTACAAAGCCAGTCAAATACAAAGGAGTCATCACGAATTTCCTTTTGGTAACGGCTGTAACTGCCGTATTGCCACTAGCTTTGACCACTATATCAACAGCAGTAGCACAGGATGCCATGTCTATCCAGACAGTCTCCAGTGAAGCGCCATCTGGCAGTCAACCGACTTCCTCCCTGGCTCTTCAACCCATGAAAAATAATGTGGTAGACTTAAAAGTCTTGATCTACAAGGATTTTTCTACGGAGTTGTTTCCAATGGATGATTATGGCTTTATCAAGCCTGTTCAAGAGGGATCTACCCCTGTCAATAATATCACGGATAGTCCTGAACAGCGGGACACGACTGATTTTGCGACCAAGATTGATTTTGGGGCAAACTATGGTACAACGAATCCAAAAATGATACAGGATATAGAGAAACATGATAAAATACCAGGGATTAAAGGCTTGTTCCTACATAAGTTGAATTCCAATAATACTGGAGTTGAAAGCATTACAGAACACCGAGTCATTAATCAATTGAGTGCTTTTGAATCAGTTTACATGCGCTATAAAGTCAACTGGATAGGGATGTTCCTCCAGTATATTATCCTGATTGTTCTTTTGGTTAGCATGATCATTAAGCTCGTTAAATCAATCTTTGATATTCTGATTGAAGCAATGATTTCTCCAATTCTTGGATATAGTTCTCTATCAAACTCAAAGAAATATAAGGAGCTGCTAAGAACGATTGGCGGTGCTTTAGCAGGAATCTTCTTTGAAGTCATCATTATGCGTGTAACGCTTGAGATTTTCAGAGATTTACCAATCCTTTCTGTTTCAGCTGTATCTAAGCTTTCTGGCGGATTCTTTGATGGACTCAATATGTGGGAACAGTGTCTCGCAGCTGCCTTTGTCTATGTTGGAGTATTCTTTGCAGCCATGCAAGGAGTAGCCATGATCGAGCGCTGGCTTGGAGTCTCAACAGGTCATAGTGAAACAGCTCAACAACTGCTGGGTGCTATGATGATGGGGAATGCCTTTGCGGCTGGAGCAGGCGGTCTCTTTAATGGCAGTATGGCACTTGGTCAATTTGGTATGGATATGGCTAAAAAAGCTCCAGATGCCTTGTCTAAAGGAAGTCAGATTCTAGGAAATAGCCTAGCCAGAACTGGAGGAGGTATTCAAGGTGCTTTGAACTCTGTAAAAGACCAGGGCTTGATGAATGCGGCCAAAGGTGGTGTAAGCAATATGGTTGATTTGGCAGAATGGAAAGCTTTTGAAGCCATGCAAAATACGAAAGGGGCAGTTGGTAGCGCTTTAGATAAGCTGGATGATAAGGCTGTCTCTGCTCAAAATGCGACCTACAACGCTCTGAAAAATAATGCTGTTCCTGGAATTGATCAGCCTGGACCAATTGACATTCCTGAGCCTCCAGTTGATCCAGGAACAACCGAAGCACCTATTGTCGATCCAACTTCTTCAGCTGAAGGAGTGGAGTCCCCAATTCAAGATCCAAATCCACCTGCAGATGCACCAGTTTCAGAATCACAACCACCAGCACAGCCTGATTCTTCTCAACAAAAATTTCAAAAGAGCATGAATCAAATGAATTACATGAACCAACAAATGCAACAAGCAGGACAGCG
>CAUVSV010000020.1:0-32047 GCA_963554735.1 Streptococcus oralis | reverse complement strand
AAAACAGCAATACGTTTCATTTGGTTTATGCTCCTTTTTCTTTTAACATTCTTACTGATTATACCACATTTAAATCGAAAATTCTTCTATTTTCCGTATTTTTAGCGATAAATCGTTTTCATAGCAATTCCCTCTAATTTTTCCTCTAGAGCAGAATCTTTTCTTACAAAATGTTGTGTAGAAACAACCGTTTTTCCTTCCTCTTCATACCTGATAATGACAGGTATTGGGCCTTTGTATTGTTCTAGGATATTTGAAATCTCTTTATCGTATTTATGATTTTTAACTTGAATCCAGAATCGTTCCGCCACTGCTTCTTGCAAATCTTGTGCAATCATTTGCAGACGACCATCTCGAGATTGAACTTTGCCATTGATGTAGTAAAATCTCCCTTCGGATAAATTGGAAGCAAATTTTCTATATTGGTCTGAAAATACAGTTACATCCATCCGAGACTTACTATCATGAACCTGTAGAAAAGCCATACTCTCGCCTTTCTTGGTTCGAATCACTTTAATCTTTTGCACTTCAACTAGGAGAGTGGCTTGAGCTCCCTCGGTTAGATTAGTGATTGGAGTGGTCGGATATAGGGCTTGTTTGGCAAGAGTTTGGAGAGGATGGGGACTGATACCTACCCCAATCAGTTCCTGCTCTTTGTAAAATTTCTCTGCCTCAGTAAAATCATCAGCTTCAGTCCAACTATAATTTGTATCCGCAAAGAGTCCACCCAACTCCTCAACAAAGACAAATAAGTTTGGTAGGTTCACTAAGATTTTCTGACGATTCTTGTCAAATTCATCAAAAAGCCCCAGTTCAACCAAAGGCGTTAGAAGCGACAGTTTCTTGTAATTCTTGGGAAGACGTGTGACGAAATCTTCAATGCTTGAGAAAGGACGATTTTCAATAATCCAGTAAGACAAATCTCTCGGCATCCCTTTAATAGCTTTCAAACCAAGATAGATTTTCTTCTGAGCAATCTTATCATGATAGGGAATGCTGTTTATTGCTAAAGGAGCTACTTCAAAGCCCATCTGCAATGCATCTACAATGTAATCACTGCTTGAATAATTCAACATGACTTGGAAAAAAATAGTAGGATAGTGTGTCTTGAAATAAGCTAGTTGGAATGCCAGTGCTGAGTAGGCATAAGCGTGGGATCGGTTAAATCCATAGCCGGCAAACTTTTCCATCACTGCAAAAACTTGGTTGGCCTTTTCTTCTGTATGCCCAAGTTTCATAGCTCCTATGATAAAATCTTCCCTCATCAAATGCATCTCTTTAGCATTTTTCTTACCCATGGCTCGTCTGAGAATGTCGGCTTTACCAAGACTGAAACCTCCAAAGCGCTGAGCTACCTGCATGACCTGCTCTTGATAGAGCATAATGCCATAGGTTGATGAGAGAATATCCTCCAAGGCAGGGTCTAACACCGTCACCTTTTCTTTACCATGCTTACGAGCGACAAAATTATCAATATAATCACTTGCCCCCGGTCTGTTGAGTGAGGTTGTGGCTACTACCTCTTCGAAGACTTGCGGCTGAACTCGTTTCAAGAGTCGAATGGCGCCAGGTTGTTCAAACTGGAAAATACCTTTCGTATTTCCAGCTGCAAAGAGGGCTAAAGTTTCACTGTCTTCCAGGTCAATCTCTTCGATTTTTAGATGAACACCCTCTGACTCCGCAAGCAATTCCTGCATTTTTTGTACGAAAGTCAGGTTACGTAAACCGAGGAAATCCATTTTTAAAAGTCCATTTGCTTCAACACCATGAGCATCATACTGGGTAATGAGCATATCCTCACCATATTTTAGAGGAATGTAGTCCGTCAAGTCTTGGTCACTCATAACGACTCCGGCCGCATGGATAGAGGTTTGACGAGGATACCCTTCAATCTTTCGAGCAATCTCAAAAGCTTTTTGATATTCAATCTTACTATTGATGACCTGCCTAAACTGTAAATTCTTTTCATAGGCCGTCGTTAGCGTATCTCGGAAACTGATTTTTTTCGAAATATTTGTTAATTCGTACTCTGGAACGCCATAGCGTTTAAAAACATCACGAATTGCCTGTTTGGCTCCAAAGGTCGAATAAGTAACAATCTGCGCCACATGTTGACTTCCATAGCGATCACGAACATAGCGAATGAACTCCGGCCTATAGAGGTCAGGAATGTCGATATCGATATCGGGCATGGTGTAGCGCTCACGATTTAAAAAGCGCTCGAAAATCAAGTTCTTTTCAACCGGATCAATCCCTGTGATATCAAGTGAGTAAGCTACTAGACTACCAACTGCAGAACCACGCCCCATTCCCATATAATATCCTTGGGAACGTCCAAAACGGAGCAAATCCCAAACTACAAGGAAATAATCGTCAAAGCCCATATCATGAATAACAGCCAACTCTTCATTCAGTCGCTCATGATAGATAGCTGAGGTTAGCCCCTTGTCACTCAAGCCTTGCTCAGCTCTCTCTCTAAGTTCTTCGACCGCTGGTCTTTCAGGATTAAAGCGAGGGAGTTTTAAACTTGGGTCGATTTGATAGCTTACATTCTCTATCAAATCCTGGAGATTGGCAAGGGCCTGAGGGAAGCGATTCATAAAACGTGCTTCCAGGTCTGAGGCAGGTAGAAAAATCCCCTGTTGTGAATGTACATCCACTTCTCTCAGGCTGACATTGTCCTTGACTGCTGACAAGATTTGTAAAACTTGATTATCTTCTTTTTCAAAAGAGTTGACCTGATAGAGTGGAAGAATGGGTCTGGTAAAGACTTCTTGAGGAGTATCTGGACTAACACCGATAAAATAATCAACCCCCAAATCCAACTGTTCGACCCCATTAAAATAGGGAACAATAATAGCAACATCTTCGAGGTGGGAGGTGAAGTCAGACCAATTTTTCCGTCCAGTCATTTTTAAAGTGGATAACTTCATCAACTCTTGATAACCTTTAGTGGATAGGGCTAGAAAACGTAGAGAGAGATTCTCCTCATCTTTGACCAAGGTCATTTCTAAACCAATTAAAGGTTGAATGCTATGCTTACGAGTTGCTTCTAGAAAATGATAGGCTCCATAGAGATTATCCACATCCATGATAGCAAGGTGAGAATAGCCGTATTCTTTAGCCATTTGTAAATATTTTTCAATCGAAACCACACTTTCCATAAAACTATAAACAGTCTTGGTGTCGAGCTGTGCAATCATTTCTTCTCCTCCTTGCTTTCGTTTTACTACTATTATACCATTTAAAGTTGGATATTGAAGCAACTCTGCACTTTCTTTTCAATATCATCACTTACAAACTTCTTCTCTTCTTACTGTTAAGTTCTTCATTTCTCAGAGGAAAGAAATAAAAAATTAATATTATATGATAGTTTTAAATGTAAATTTAGATATATTTATACCAAACGAAGAATAATAAAGATAGGAGTTATATGCAGTTTTACATATAAAAATCTCTAGAAAAAGGCTTACTTCTATGGTATTTATTCAGCATTTTATAATAACTTACTAAATAGATATGCCGGTTTAAGAAATTTATTTCATTTAAGTTTATTTATTCCATTTTTCCCTCTTTTTTGATATAATAAATCCAGTCTGTTTTCAAAGGAGAGAAACATGCGTTTTAATCAATTCAGCTACCAACCAACCACTAGTTCTCAACGATTTGAGGAATTAGAAGGTCTTGGTCTAAAGCTGTCACCCCAACTGTCCTTAAAAAGACAGTTTGAAGACTTCATTCGTTGGAGTTTTTTCACTTATTCTAACACGGATTATGCCTTATCGACTTTGGCTGCGGATAAAGAAACAGATTTAGTAACTTTTTTCCAGTCAGACCGTGAGTTAACTGCGGAGATTTTCTACACAGTCGTTTTTCAACTTTTAGGATTTAGCTATCTTGTTGACTTTGAGGATGCCGAACAGTTTCGTAAAGAAACTGGTTTTCCTATTGTTTATGGAGATCTCATTGAAAATCTTTATCAGTTACTCAATACGCGAACGAAAAAAGGAAATACGCTCATCGATCAGCTTGTTAGTGATGGACTCATTTCAGAAGATAATCACTACCACTACTTTAACGGTAAGAGCTTGGCAACCTTCACTACTCATGATGTCATTCGTGAAGTCGTGTATGTCGAGAGCCGTGTGGATACTGATAAAGACGGACTCCCTGATTTAGTCAAGGTCAGCGTTATCCGCCCACGTTACGATGGTCAAGTACCTGCTCTTATGACTGCCAGCCCTTATCACCAAGGGACCAACGACAAAGCCAGTGACAAGGCTCTCTATAAAATGGAGGGAGAGCTTGAGGTCAAACCGCCCCACACCATTGAACTTGAGGAACCTAAGCTAAATTTAGTCGAACCTCATGGTCAAGCAGAAGTCGTCTCAGAAGTTGAAGAAAAGCTATCTCATATCAATAGCTCATATACCCTCAACGACTACTTCCTCCCACGTGGATTTGCCAATCTCTATGTATCGGGTATTGGTACTAGGGATTCGCAAGGTATCATGACCAATGGTGACTACCAGCAAATTGAGGCCTATAAAAATGTCATTGATTGGCTTAATGGCCGTTGCCGTGCTTTCACGGACCATACACGCAATCGTCAAGTCAAGGCTGACTGGTCAAACGGGAGAGTCGCAACAACAGGTATTTCCTATCTAGGCACCATGTCCAATGGTCTCGCTACCACTGGTGTTGATGGCTTGGAAGTAATCATTGCGGAAGCAGGTATTTCCTCTTGGTATAACTACTATCGGGAAAATGGTCTGGTGACCAGCCCAGGTGGATACCCAGGTGAGGATTTTGACTCACTTGCTGAATTGACCTACTCCCGCAACCTCCAAGCTGGTGACTATATTCGTGGCAATGAAGCTCATCAAGCAGACTTAGAAAAGGTTAAAGAGAAACTCGATCGCAATACTGGTGACTACAATCAACTTTGGCATGACCGCAACTATCTGCTCAATGCTCACAAGGTTCAAGCTGAGGTCGTCTTTACGCATGGTTCCCAGGATTGGAACGTCAAACCTCTTCATGTTTACCAGATGTTTCATGCCCTTCCTAGCCATATCAATAAGCACCTCTTTTTCCATCATGGTGCCCATGTCTATATGAACAACTGGCAGTCGATTGACTTCCGAGAGTCCATGAATACCTTGTTAAGTAAGAAATTGTTAGGACTTGACTCAAGCTATCAACTTCCGACTGTCATCTGGCAGGACAATACCGAACCGCAAAGATGGCAAGGTCTTGATGACTTTGGCAAACAGGATGAACTGCATACCTTCTCTCTTGGTAATGAGGAAAAAGTGATTCAAAACCATTATAATCAAAAAGATTTTGAGCGTTATGGCAAGACTTACCAGACCTTTAACACTGAACTTTACCAAGGAAAAGCTAATCAGATCACCATTGACCTTCCAGTAAGTCAAGACATTCACTTAAATGGGCGAGTGGAGCTGAAACTTCGTGTCAAATCGAGTACAAACAAGGGCTTATTATCAGCCCAACTGTTAGAACTTGGACAAAAGAAATATCTACAACCTTATCCAGCTGTTTTAAGTGCTAGAACCATTGATAATGGCCGTTACCACATGTTAGAAAATCTCTGTGAACTACCATTCAACCCAAGTGCCCAACGTGTCATCACCAAAGGCTACCTTAATCTTCAAAATCGAACCAATCTCTTGACGATTGAAGAAATCCAACCAAATGAATGGATGGACTTCAAGCTAGAGCTTCAACCAACTATCTACAAACTTAAAAAAGGAGATACTCTCCGTTTGGTTCTCTATACAACAGACTTTGAGATTACAATTCGAGATAATACAGACTATCAGTTGACTGTTGATTTAGCACAGTCTAGTCTTATCCTACCTTGTCAAAAGGTATAATCTACCTGACTTTCAATATGGAAGTATTCAAAGGAAAAGTCAATGAATTTGACCATTGAACTACCTATAACCAAAGTTTTCCACTTGAACAGTCGAATCAAACATAAACTTCGTATCAAATCCAGTTCATCTAAAAGCATTTTAGAAGCCCCTAGATAGAACTTGGACAAAAGATACTCCCTCTAACCAACATGTGTAACCATTTATCATACACGCTACTACACCACATGTTGGAAATCTCTGTGAATTACATTTAGAGTGAATTCACAAAACGCCGTGACAAAAAGCTACCCAAATTGAATGATTCACTGTCATTAAAGAACATCAATGTAGATGAACGGATTGCTACCCAGTTTATCTGCACGCAACTAGTGACAAGTTAAAAGAAGGAGAATCTCTCCATCTAGTTCTTTATCCTACTGACTTTGACATCATCATACGTGACAATACCGCCTACCACTCGACTGACATTTTCGTTCAGTCCACGCTACTGTACCTTGTAAAAGGAGTACTTACTTTATGAACAAATCAGAACACAGACACCAACTTATCCGCGCCCTCGTTTCAAAAAACAAAATCCATACACAAGCTGAATTACAAGCCTTGTTAGCGGAAAATGATATCCAAGTTACTCAGGCTACCTTATCACGCGATATCAAAACCATGAACCTTTCAAAAGTGCGCGAAGAGGATCATTCTTACTATGTGCTAAATACAGGATCTATCTCCAAATGGGAAAAACGTCTTGAAAACTATATGGAAGACGCTCTTGTTATGTTGCGTCCTGTGCAACACCAAGTTATTTTGAAAACTTTACCCGGTTTAGCCCAATCGTTTGGATCTGTAATTGATTCCTTGGCCTTTCCTGATATCGTTGCAACCCTTTGTGGAGACGATGTCTGCATGATTATCTGTGAAGATGCTACAAAAGCGCAAGCTTGTTTTGAAAGTCTTAAAAAATATGCGCCACCATTTTTCTTTAGTGAATAAAACAAATCCCGTGATCAAAAGATCACGGGAATTTTTTATTTCTTTGACTGTGTTTCTTCTTTCTTTGTACGTGCCAATCGAAGAGCACGTTTTGGATTGAGACGATTAAACAATTCTTCTAGTTTCTTTTCATTCCACACATCTGCTGCAGAAACAAAATTTCCATCTGCATCTCGGAATGATATCGGTTTATCTCCCATATCAATCTCCTAGTCTACAAATTCAAACTCAAATTTACCGATGCGAACCAAATCACCATCTTTGGCTCCACGCGCACGAAGGGCTTCGTCAACCCCCATACCACGAAGCTGACGGGCAAATTTCATGACCGATTCGTCACGGTCAAAGTTGGTCATGTTAAAGAGTTTCATGAGTTTTTCACCAGAAAGTACCCATGTCGCATCATCATCACGACTAATCTCAAAGGCTTTTTCTTCCTCGTCAAAGCCATAGTAAGCCTCTTCTTCCATATCGGATTCATCATAAATCGGGAATTCTGGAGTCTTATCTAACAACTCGGCTGTAGCATCCAAAAGAGTCGCCAACCCTTGCTTGGTTAGACCAGAAATTGGGAAGATTGCTGGAAGTTCCTCAAACTCATCGTAGTTTGCTGCCAACTTTTCCTTGAAAGTTTTCAAATTTTCCTGACTTTCAGGCATGTCCATCTTGTTAGCCACGATGATCTGCGGGCGCTCCATGAGACGAAGGTTATAGGATTCTAATTCCTTATTGATAGCAAGGTAGTCCTCATAAGGATCACGTCCTTCACTAGCCGACATATCGATGATATGGAGGATAACTCGAGTGCGTTCGATATGACGGAGAAACTGGGTTCCAAGACCAACACCTTGACTAGCCCCTTCAATCAAACCTGGAAGATCTGCTACTGCAAAAGATTCACCTGACTGCGTACGAACCATACCCAAATTAGGGACAATGGTCGTAAAGTGGTAAGCACCGATTTTAGGTTTAGCTGAAGTGATGACACTAAGCAAAGTTGACTTCCCGACAGATGGGAAACCAACCAAGCCGACATCAGCTAGAATCTTCAATTCCAGTTGCAACTCACGTTCTTGACCTGGTTCACCATTCTCAGAGATTTCAGGTGCAGGATTTTTTGGAGTGGCAAAACGGATATTTCCACGACCACCTCGACCGCCATGAGCCACGATAAATTCTTGACCATGTTCAATCAAGTCTGTAATGACTTTACCTGTTTCCGCATCACGAACAGTAGTCCCTTGGGGTACTCGAACACGAAGATCTTCTGCACCACGACCGTGCATTCCTTTGGTCATCCCTTTTTCACCGGAATCAGCCTTGAAATGACGGTTATAGCGGAAATCCATCAAGGTACGCAAGCCTTCGTCTACCACGAAAACAACGTTACCTCCACGTCCACCATCACCACCCCAAGGACCGCCATTAGGGACATATTTTTCACGGCGAAAGGCAACCATGCCATCGCCACCATTACCAGCCTTGACCTTAATCTTGGCTGTATCTAAAAACATACTCATATTTTCTTCTCACTTTAAAAAGGCTGGGGAGAACCCAGTCATTAGTTATTGTTTCTATCCTCGCATCTTGCTTAGAATCTGCTAAAAGCTCCAAGCGCAGTTGCAAAGATACCAGCAAGGGTTACAAACAACATGATGAGCACGATAACAAGTGTCACCTTTTCAAACAATGTTTTTTTACGTTTTCCGTTATCTCCAAAAGCCATAGTTTCTCCTTTTCACTCTATAATTTTAATTTAATATTCTGTAGAAACTGGTGCAATCAACCATAAAATGATATAAGCAAGGACTCCTGTCCCATAACAAAATGCAAGAACAGCCCAAATGACACGAACAATTGTTGGATCAATATCAAAATAATGAGCAACTCCTGCGCATACTCCACCAATTTTTTGATCTTTCCCGCTTCTCATTAATTTTTTCATTTTTTCTTCCTCTTATTCTATTATTTGAATTCGTCTCTCCAATAATCTCTGATGGTAGACAATTGTTTTCGAGACGCTCTTAAAATACGTTTGGATTCTTTTACTGGGCTTGTAACAGCCTGTTGAGGTAGATAGAGAATCGTTTTTAAGAAACGTTGACTGACAGGTTGTCCATCATGTAACTCATGTTCAAAGTTATTTGAGATAATAGCATCAAGGTAAAACTCATGAACTCGTTTCCCAAAATTTTCAGCCGAAATCTCGTACAACTTATCCGCCAACTTTTGTTCAGACATATCAGGAGTAGCGATCAAGGCTTCAAGGATAGCGCCCGCAAGCTCTCGTTCTCCATAGTAGAGGGTACCAAACATTTTATCATTGATCAGATTTTCAAGATAGGGATTGCCATGAGCAATAACAGGCGTTCCACTGGCTAGACTCTCTAGATAAGTCAATCCTTGGGTTTCACTAGTGGAAGCAGAAATAAAGAAATCAGCTGCTTTATAGTACAAGGCTGTCTCACTTGGAGCAATCATACCTGTAAAAATCACATGTTTTTGTATGTTTAATTTCCCTGCTTGTTCTTTCAGACTATCCAGATAAGGTCCGTCTCCAGCAACAACCAACTTAACCTTGTCTTCTTCTTTCAAAACCTGTGCAAAGGCAGCTAAGACTGCTTGGATATTCTTCTCAAAGGAGATACGAGAAAGACTCAGCAACATTTTCTCGCCTTCC
Source organism: Streptococcus oralis (assembly GCA_963554735.1). Lineage (GTDB taxonomy): Bacteria > Bacillota > Bacilli > Lactobacillales > Streptococcaceae > Streptococcus > Streptococcus oralis_CX. The sequence goes on along the minus strand of CAUVSV010000020.1, from coordinate 22,477 downwards.
TGAATACCTAACTTCGAACGAAGCTCTAGTAAGTTTTCCTCTTTGATCTCAGGTCGTTCAAACTTAGCTAACTCAATTCCAGTTGGGATGACACGCTTTTCAACCTTGACTTTGTATTTCGATAAAAGGTCACGAACAATTTCACTAGGGCAAATCACGCCATCTACATCATGAAGGAAGCCTCGCACCAAATATTTTACCATACTCGGACGAATTAGCATGCCCTTAGCAATGTAATGCACATAGTCTTCATACTGGGTATGGTAGGTATGAATAACTGGAATTTTCAATTCTCTCGCAATCCAAATTCCTAACAAACCAAGAGAAAATTCTGTCTGGGTATGAATAATATCGAGTTGATACTGCTTGGCAATTTCAAGCGCCTTTGTAAAACCTCGGTAGGCAAATCGTCGATCCTTAAATGCAAAGAAAGGGACACTTGGAATGCGAATAATTTGCCAATCCTCGTATCGATTCACATCTTTATCAGTTGTTGTAAAGATAAAAACTGCATGCCCCTGCTTCTCAAGCTCAGTTTTCAAAGTCCGAATACTAGTCGCGACTCCGGAAACTTGAGGGAAATAGGTATCTGTAAATAAACCAATTCGCATAAATTACCTCACTTTTTGCCCAAAGCAGCCTGTTCTCGATAAAATTTTAACCAGATTTCCAACAAATGCTCCTCAGAGTACTCTTTGGAGATCTCGCGAGCTTTTTCTTTCAAGTCCTTTAAGGCTTCAGGGTCATTCTTGTATTCTAGGATTGCTTCTCTCATCTCGGAAACATCACTTGTAGCACGATAATTCCCATCAAGAATAACCTTATACAGATCCAAATCTCTTAACATAATAGGAGCCTCGCAACTAGCGGCCTCTAAGATAGTCATAGGGAATAATTCATTGTAACTTGGTAGCAAGAATAGATCCGCCATAGCGTAAAGTTCCCGCATCCGTTCCGGTGACACAATTCCAGGGAAAATAAGATTTTTGGGTGGATTGTCCATTATCTTCTTGTAGCGTTCATAACCATCTGTCATCCCACCAAATGAAAAACCACCTGCCCAGATAAAGGTAATTTCTGGCAATTCCTCAGCAAGACGGATAAAATCATCAATTCCTTTACGTTTCTGAACCTGACCCGCACCGATTACGACAAACTGATCTTCCGCGAGATCCATTTCCTTCCGGAGTTGTGCAACCTGTTCAGCTGGTAATGGATGCCATTTTTCTTTATTTACAAAATTTGGAATATAAGTTACTTTTTCACGCGGAATACCAGCAGCCACTAAATCCTCGATAAACATGGGATTGACCACCACCAAGTGTTCCATTCGGTTGTAAAAGGAAAAAACATAGCGTTTGACAATTCCTTTTAGGAAAAATGGAATCTTCAAACTCCCCTCAAGCGTATCAGGCAAAAAATGCACATAGCCAATTTTTCTCCCAGAGCGTTTCTTTTGGAAAGTAGATAAATAATAAGGGAAATCAATGGTGTGAAAATGAGTTACATCCGCTTCTACAGGAAGATTCTCTGTAACAATCAACTTTTCTTTGGCATCACGGTGAAGGAGACTAACCAATTCTCGATAAGCTCCTGACACTCCTTGACCAGCTACTTTTTCACTTGAACTTAGCATATTAATACGCAATTTTTCGTTTTCCATACCTTTCATTATACCATTTTATTTCCAGAAAATCAGCAAAAGAAAGAAGAGACCAAAGGAAAAAGGATAAAATTACCTTATTTTCCAATCGTCTCTCTCATTTTTTTAGTCTTTATTTAATTCCTAGGGCGATACGCGCGTATCGGCTCATTTTTTCAACCGTCCAAGCTGGATACCAGACCAATTTAACTTCGGTATTGGTTACCTCAGGCACATCTGTCATCGCATCGTGTATCTGGTCTGTCAAAAGGTCAGCCAATGGGCAGCCCATAGTTGTCAAGGTCATATCAATTTCAGTGTGACCTGTTTCACCATCAAAACGAATTTCATAAATCAAACCTAGGTTGACAATATCAATCCCCAACTCAGGGTCGATGACTTCTTCCAAGGCATTTAAAATGCGTGTTTTGATCGTTTCAATTTGCTCTTCTGTATAAGCCATGTTATTCCTCACTCCTAGTCTTCAATAAAATCACGAAGGGGTTTACTGCGACTTGGTTGACGCAATTTCCTCAAAGCCTTGGCCTCGATCTGACGGATACGCTCACGAGTCACGTTAAAGACTTTACCAACATCTTCAAGAGTACGCATTTTCCCATCGTCCAAACCGAAGCGCAAGCGCAAGACGTTTTCTTCACGGTCTGTAAGAGTATCCAAGACTTCATCCAACTGCTCACGCAAAACGATACGAGTTGTGTAGTCTACGGGATTTTCAATCACTTCGTCTTCGATAAAGTCCCCAAGATGGCTATCGTCCTCTTCACCAATCGGTGTTTCAAGCGATACAGGTTCTTGGGCGATTTTTAGGATTTCACGGACCTTGTCAGGTGTCATATCCATACGCTCAGCGATTTGTTCAGGAGTTGGATCTTGCCCCAATTCTTGAAGGAGATTACGCTGTTCACGGACAAGCTTGTTAATGGTTTCAACCATGTGGACAGGGATACGAATAGTGCGGGCCTGGTCAGCGATGGCACGAGTGATTGCCTGACGAATCCACCAAGTTGCATAGGTTGAGAACTTAAATCCTTTAGAGTAGTCAAACTTATCCACTGCCTTCATCAAGCCCATGTTGCCTTCTTGGATCAAGTCAAGAAATTGCATACCACGCCCTACGTAGCGCTTAGCAATCGAAACCACCAAACGAAGGTTGGCTTCTGCAAGACGTTGTTTGGCTTCGATATCACCAGCCTCAACTGCTAGGGCCAATTCTTTTTCCTCTTCGTTGGTCAAGAGAGGAACAACCCCGATTTCCTTCAAATACATACGGACTGGGTCATTAACCTTGGCAGAAGTTGAGCCAATCAAGTCCTCATCACTGAGTTCTGGTTCTTCTTCTGCACTAAGCACACGCGCACTTGGATTTCCTTCGTTGTCTGTGATAGAAATTCCAGCATCTTGAATCCGTTGCAAAAGGTCTTCAATGCCGTCTGCATCGAGGGTAAAAGGAATAACCAGACTTGAATTGATTTCGTCATCTGTTGCTGTTCCTGTTTTTTTGTGGTTACGGATAAAGTCTGCTACTTGCACATCAAATGTGGTTACTTCTTTTTGTTTTGTTGCCATTATTACTCCATTCTTCTCTTTTGGGAAATCAATCGTTGCAATTCTTCCAAGGCTGTGTCTGTATCTCCTACATGACTAGCTTCCTGCACTTTCTTTTTAATTCTTAAGTTGTCCTTGCTGAGGAGGGCACGGTTTCGAGTCGCTTCGACTTCCGCTAGCTCTTGGGGCGACATCTCAACTGGCAAATCCAAGCTAAGCACGTGGTACCAAGCATTTTCAACTTCAGGTGTCTGATGAGAAAGCTCCTCTGAGGCGATTTCTCCCTGCTCACTTAATAATTCGTAAAGAATCTGAAATTCTGGGGTATCAAAGAAAAAATCTTCTCTTAATCGATAGTCATTCAAAACAACTGGGTTCTCAGCCATCCTATAGAGGAGATGAGCCTCTGCTCTCATGACTGCTGTCAGTTGGCGCGTTACAGGTAAACTAATCGCTGCTGGAGGTTGCTCCTCTTTAACTCTTTCCTGCCTCTGAACAATGCGACTTTCATTTACTATCTGTTCCACCTGCTGGTAATCAAAAGAAGGTAGATTATCCGCCAGAATGTGGATATAAGAATTCTGGGCAGTGATAGACTTTTCCTTGGCGATTAGGGGCGCAATCTTTTCAATGAACTCAATTTGCGCCTGTAAGTTATCACTATTTTCTGGTTTGAGCTGGTGAATATAGAACTCTATAGGACTAATCCGTGTCTTGGTTAAGAGGTAGACCAAATCTTCAGGAGAATTCTTTTGTAAATACTCATCTGGGTCCATAGAATCAGGTACTCGGACAACTTCCACTGAGAAATCTTTTAATTCTTCCAGAGCTTTGGCTGTCGCTGCCTGTCCTGCCTTGTCGCCATCATAGCTGAGAACAATTTTTTTGGTAAAGCGTTTGAGGTGATCAACATGCTCCTTGCTTAAGGCTGTTCCCATGGAAGCTACAGAATTTTCTATACCAGCACGGTAGGCTGCGATCACATCCATGAAGCCTTCCATCAGATAGAGCTCTGTAATCTTACCTGTTCCCTTTTTTGCCTTGTCCAAATGATACAATTCGTAACTCTTGTTAAAAATTGCAGTCGAGCGACTATTTTTATATTTGGCAGTCTGACTGTCAGTTTCTTGCCAGATACGACCTGAAAATGCAATAACCTGCCCCTTGTCATTGGTCAAAGGAAAGATGATCCGTCCAAAAAAAGTATCATAAAATTGATTACCATCTGACAGATAAAACAAGCCCGAATCCAATAAATCCTTTTCCTCAAACTTGTCAGCCAAACGTTGATAGAGATAAGTTCTCTCTGCTGGAGCTAGTCCAATCTGGAAGTGCTTCAGAACATCGTCTGTCAATCCGCGTTTGTAGAGATAAGCCCTTGCTTCTTCTCCCATCTTTGTCGTCATGAGGATGGCATGGTAAAAACGGGCAGCTTCTTCATGCATATCATATAGAGCTTGATGGGGTGAAGCTTGTTGAGGACGAGACTGTACCGGCATAGCTAGTTGAATACCGACGCGCTCTCCTAAGAGTTGAACGGCTTCCATAAAGGACACGCCTTGGTATTCTTCGATAAACTTAAAGACATCTCCTGAACGCCCACAGCCAAAACAGTGATAAAACTGCTTGTCTTCAACAACATTGAAAGAGGGGGTCTTTTCACCATGAAAAGGACAGAGCCCTAAATAGTTCCGTCCAGCCTTCTGCAAAGAAATCACATCACCTATGACTTCCACTATGTTGGCATTGTTTTTGATTTCTTCAATGACTTGCTTGTCAACCATACACAATACCTCCATCTTATCATAGTTTCACGTAAACTAGTATAGCTTATTTCTGAAAAAAAGTAAACCATTTCATACGCTTTCCGTAATTCTCTTTGCCTTATTCTTCTATATAGAAAGAGAAGATAAAAAACTCAGAAACACTTTCAGGATTCTAAGTTTTTCTTCACTATTTTTGATGATTATTTAACCCATCTATTCAAATAATTGATAGTAGTCTGAGATTTTCATCTTAGCTTTTTCTTCTTTATTGAGGTCTTGGATGATACGACCTTCCTTCATAACAATGAGACGATTTCCATACTTGAGAGCATCTTCCATATGGTGGGTAATCATCAAGGCTGTCAGATGATTCTTGCTGACAAAGTCATCTGTTAACTCCATCAAGGCCACACTTGTTTTGGGGTCAAGGGCTGCTGTGTGTTCATCCAACAAGAGTAACTCTGGTCGCTTTAAGGTTGCCATCAAGAGACTCAAGGCCTGACGTTGTCCACCTGATAGAAACTCAATCGGAGTATCTAGATGCTTTTCAAGACCATTTCCCACTTTTTCAATGGTAGCCTGAAACTCTTCCCGATGACTTGATAGCCTTCTAGGAAGGAGTCCTCTCTTCTCACCACGAAACTTAGCAATCAAGAGATTTTCCGCCACCGTCATACGGGGAGCCGTACCCATCTTAGGATCCTGAAAGACGCGAGACAAGTACTTAGCCCGCTTTTCAGGTGAAAAATGCGTCACGTCCTCGCCCATGATACGGATACTCCCACTTGTTAAAGGCAAGGTACCTGCAATCGTGTTAAAAAGCGTTGACTTCCCTGCTCCATTTCCCCCTAGGATGGTAATGAAATCATGTTCGAAAATTTCAAGAGAAACATCATTCAGAATGATTTTTTCCTCATCAAAGCCATTCGTGATGACTTTGGTAGCATTTTTTAATTCTACAATTGCTGTCATTTGCTAAACTTGACTCCTTTCAGGTATTTGTTTTTGAAGGTTGGAATCATGAGGCAAACCGCCAAAATCAAGGCGCTGTACAAACGAAGATAACTTGTATTAAACCCAAGAGCAATCACTCCCCAAACAAGGAACTGATAAGCAATAGACCCTACAACGATGGTCATGAGTCGCTCTGCCAAGGTCAAACTCTTGAACAATACCTCACCAATAATCAAGCTAGCAAGCCCTACAACAATCACCCCGATTCCTCGAGAAACATCTGCGTATCCTTCTTGTTGAGCAATTAAGGCCCCTGCAAGTGCGATGATCCCATTTGAGAGAACCAAGCCCATGAGTTCCATACGTCCTGTATTGATACCAAAGCTACGAGCCATATCAGGATTGTCACCTGTAGCGATGTAGGCCTGACCTAGTTTGGTATCTAGGAAAAAGAGCATGAGACCAATAACAAGAGCTACAAAGATTAATCCAGTCAGGAGTTGGTTAAGATCTGAAGCAAAAGGCAAGACATCTTGAATTTGCTTGGTTCCAAGAAGACCCAGATTGGCACGCCCCATAATCATGAGCATGATGGAATGGCAAGAAGTCATGACTAAAATCCCTGATAAGAGAGTTGGGATTTTTCCTTTGGTATATAAGAGACCTGTCGCCATTCCAGCTAGACAGCCCGCTCCTACTGCGGCTAGGGTTGCTAAAAATGGGTTGACTCCCTGTGTTATCAAGGTTACAGCTACTGCCCCCCCAAGAGGAAAAGAGCCCTCAGTAGTCATATCTGGAAAATTCAAAATTCGAAAAGTCATAAAGATTCCCAAACCTAAAATCGCCCAGACCATCCCCTGAGAAATAATGGATACTATCATAATCTTTCACTCATTTCTTTCTTTAGTAAAAATGGGAGGAGATGTGTCCAGCTCCTCCTTTATCTTTATTCAATCACTTGTCCTGCTTCTTTTAGAACGGACTCAGGAATGGTAATACCAAGTTCCTGCGCTAGTTTTTTGTTAATCACTGACTTACCAGTTGAAAAGACATTAACTGGCGTATCAGCTGGTTTTTCACCTTTCAAAACTTTGGCAATCATCTTACCAGTAGCCACTCCAAGATCGTGTTGGTCAACTACTACAGATGCTAATCCACCTGCTTCTACCATGGCAGTAGCACTTGGGTAGATTGGCTTTTTAGCTGTTTGGTTGCTTGAAACAACTGTTGAAAATGCGGATGCGATGGTGTTGTCAATTGGAACCCAAATCGCATCAACCTTACTTGTCATGACATTGACTGTTGAAGCAATTTCATTTGTTGATGGAACAGCAAATGTTTCGACTGTCAAACCTGCTTTTTCAGCATAAGCCTTGAATTCTTCTACCTGTGTTTTTGAGTTATCTTCGCTACTTGAGTAAAGAGCTCCGATTGTTTTGACATTTGGTGTGAGGGTTTTTATCAACTCTACTTGTTGTTCAGCAGGGTTGTGGTCTGACACCCCTGTGATGTTGCCACCTGGTTTTTTCAAGTCTTTGACCAAGTTAGCACCGATTGGGTCTGTAATAGCAGCCATGATAACAGGTAGGTCTTTTGTAGCACTAGCAAGTCCTTGAGCAGCTGGTGTTGCAATCCCAACAACAACGTCGTTTCCATTTGCTACCAATTGTTTACTCATGGTTGCAACCTTGCTCTGATCTCCTTCAGAGTTCATAAAGTCGATTTTTACCTGGTCATCCTTATAACCTTCTTCAGCTAGTCCATCTTGAATCCCTTGGTAAATCAAGTCCAAGGATGGGTGACTAACAAATTGAAGGACACCAACCTTAGCGACCTTTTGCTCTTCCTTAGTTGCTGGCTTGTTCATTGATGAATAAATCAAGCTAGCCACTACCAATACTGCTAATCCAGCGACAATTCCAATCAAACGTTTATTTTTCATTTTTCTTTCTCCTTAATTCTTTTATCTTAACTTTTTAAATCACATCATCAAGCGATGCCATCGTTTAAATTCCAATATCTTTCCTCCCCATAGAAAAAGTCCTCACACAAAAACTTGTGTGAGGACGTCGATGCGCGGTGCCACCTCAATTATAGGAAATATTCCTATCGCTCTTTCTCGCAATAACGAGTTGCACTGTAAGGTGTGCTCACCGAATTTTTATGATTTCAAATTCTTAAGTACATTCAGCCCAATTTCATCAATTTCATCTATCTGCTTTCACCAACCACAGACTCTCTAAAAAATGAGCATGATTACTTTCTGAATGTTTAAATTATATCATTTTTCAACTACTTGTCAAGGCTATTTTTAGAATTTTTTAAACAATTCAAAAACTTCCCCTTGAAAAAAGAGGAAGTTTGTAGAATATCAGCCTGAATTACGCAAACCAGTTGCAATTCCGTTGATAGTTGTATGGATTAGTTTTTCTTCATCTGCCGACAATTCGCCGCGACGTTGACGTTTGATCAACTCCAACTGGATGTAGTTAAGAATATTAAAGTAAGGCATACGATAGTTTAGACTGTCTTTTAGGTAAGAGTTTTCTGCCAAGAGTTCGTCATAACCTTCGATAGCTAAAATAACGTCCTTAGTCAACTGCCATTCATCTAAAATAGTGTAGTAGATAGCTTGTACTTCTTCGTCTTCACAAAGCTTGGCATATTCAAAAGCAATGTTCATATTAGACTTAGACAAGACCATGTCTACATTGGAAAGCAAAGATTGGAAGAAAGGCCAGTTTTGGTACATATCACGAAGGAACTCGATATTCTTTGGATCTTGATCAATAAACTCTTTAAAGCTTGATCCTACACCATACCATCCAGGGAACATGACACGGCTTTGAGACCATGAGAAGACCCAAGGAATGGCACGCAAACCGCCAATTTCAGTGATGGTCTTACGAGCTGCTGGACGCGAACCGATATTGAAGCTTGAAATAGCTTTGATTGGACTTGATTCAAAGAAATAGTCATAGAAATGTTCATTTCCAAAGACCAAATCACGATAGATATCGTAGCTACGGTCCACTACTTGATCCATGATAGCTTCGTAACGATTTGACGTATTGGTATCACTCTTCTTCTTTGTAATCATACGGTTAATGGCTGCAGAAACCAACATTTCAAGGTTATAATAAGCAGCGTCTTTGTTTCCGTATTTATTTCCAATGACTTCTCCTTGCTCAGTCAGACGGATACGGTCCTTAATAGACTTGAGCGGTTGAGATGTGATGGCTTCATAAGTTGGTCCACCACCACGACCCACAGTACCACCACGACCATGGAAGAAAGTGACTTTAACGCCAAATTCATCCCCAATAGCAGTCAGTTGTTGTTGCGCTTTATAGAGGGTCCAACATGATGATAGGTAACCACCGTCCTTGTTACTATCAGAGTAGCCAAGCATGATTTCTTGGTAGTTGTCTTTTGAAGCAATCCATTTTTTAGCCAAAGGAAGAGAGAAATATCTTCTCATGGTTTCTTCTGAGTGATCCAAATCTTCAATCGTCTCAAAGAGGGGAACAATTTGAACGCGGGCTTTTTGGGCATCCACCAAGCCGACTTCCTTAAGCATAATGGCTAGTTCGAGCATATCGGATACACTGGTTGCGTGCGAAATGATGGTTTGACGAATGACGTTTTCACCCAGTTTATCCTTCAACTTACGCGCAGCTTTAAAGATAGATAGTTCTTTTTCAAGCAGTTCTGATTTTTCAGCATGAGTCGCTGAGAGGATACGAGGATCTTCTTCCAACTCTTTTAAGAGGAGGGCGCATTTTTCATCTTCAGAAAGGTCGCTATAATGGTCGTTAATACCAGCTGATGCAAGCAATTCAGCCACACAGGCTTCGTGAACACTAGAATCCTGGCGCATATCAATAGAAGCAAGGTAGAAACCAAAAATTTCGACAGCTTGCATCAACTCGACAAATTCTCCTGAAATCAGGTATTCTCCTTTGTTCTCAAGGAGAGAGTCGCGAATGGCCAACAAATCTTGATAAAATTCATCTGCAGTGGCATATCTAGGTTGAAGGTCCTTGTCTTCAATGAGATAAGCCTTGGTTGCCTGCATCTTAGCTTGGATGTCAAAGAGGGCACGACGATAGAGTTCTTTTTCGCGATAAATGGAGTTATCTTGTGACTTCAGCGCCATCTCACGAACCTTGTCGCTGACATTCACGATGCTGGTTGACAGTGAAAATTCACGATAAAGATTATAAATCTTTTCATCATAGTAGTTCATGATGACTTCGCACTGAGTCAAGGCTGATTTGTTAAGAGTTTCTGCAGTTACGAAAGGATTTCCATCACGGTCTCCTCCGATCCACATCCCCATGGTAATCGGTTTTGGATGCTGAAGCTCGATACCTTGTTCTTTAGCCAATTTTTTATACTCAGCTGTCAAACGCGGAACAGCATTCAGGAAAGAACTTTGGTAATACTCCATCACGTTGGTGATTTCGTTGGTTACTTTCAATTTTTTCTCACGAATCATGTCCGTTTGCATGATAATTTCAATGTAACGACGGAGATCCGTGTGCCATTTTTCTTTATTAATTAAACCGAGCTTGACATCACGGTACTTGCGCAAAAGCGTATGGATATGGTTGGTCAAATCCAGCATACTCTTGCGTTGTACTTGCGTTGGATGGGCGGTCAAGACAGGAACGACATTTAGCTTTTCTAAAATTTCGGCTGCATTTTCTTTTTCAGCTACCATCTTAATCGTTGTAGATAGTTTCCCTAGATAGTCTTGGTCCACATTGTTTTGGTGATTGATTTCATAGGCCAAATCCACATCCTCAGAGATATTAATCAAAAGTGGAAGGATAGAGAAATAGCGTGAAATGTAAATCATTTCTTCATTCGAAAGACTTGTCACTAGGTCATTGAGCCCTTGATAATTCTCACTAGTTGATAATTCCTTCAACTGGATAATCTTTTCAAAGGTTTCTGGCGCTAGCATATTTTTTGTGATATCTTCTAATAGCTCAGTCAGAATCAAGACTTCTTCTTGGACGACTGCTTTATTACTATAGTTTTCTAATTTTTGAAGAGACATATACTTTCCTTTCCATACAATCCTTAAAGACTTTCATCGGTTTGATTCTCGTATTCTCTGATAAGCTTGGCACGTTTTTCACTTGCATCAATGTTCAGTACAAGCGCGATGGCTACGGATAATACCAGTAGACTGTTCCCACCTTGTGAAAGGAAGGGGAAGGTTACCCCTGTAGAAGGAATCAACCCTGAAATCCCACCGATATTGACAAAGACCTGAACAAGAATCATCCCTCCGACACCAATAGCAACCATGGAGTTAAAGGGATTCTTTGCTCGAATACCAACCAAGATGATTCGCAAAATCAAGAAGAAGAGTAGAGCCAAAATCATACTGGCTCCAACGAATCCAAACTCCTCGATAACAATAGAAAAGACGAAATCCGTATGGGCTTCTGGCAAATAACCACGTTTCTCGATAGAATTCCCCAGTCCCAGTCCGAACCAGCCACCATTTACCATTGCATAGTAGGAATTTGCGAGCTGGTGTCCTGCCCCTGCCAAGTCATTAAAGGGATTAAAGAAGGCACTAAAACGTTTAGCAACGTAACCAAATACAGGAATTTGAGAGAACTTTTCAACCCCAACAAAGCGAATGACAGACAAGACTAACATTGAACTTCCTGCCAAGAGAGCTAGGATAGTCGAGAACCAACGATAGGCAATCCCACTAACCGTATACATGATGAGCGCCACCAAGACCAAGATGGTCGCATTTCCCAAGTCTGGGAAAATTCCCAAGCTACCAATCAGAACTAGCAGAACAAAACGCCAGTCGTTAAAAGCTCGAGGTAGCCACTGATTCTGTGTCAAAACCTGGAAGTCATAAACCGCAATCTCATCTTGTTGTTTTGAAAATCGATGTGCCAGGTACCAGATGATGATAATCTTAAGGTATTCCGCAGGCTGAATCGTTACAGGTCCTACAGAAATCCATCCGTATGCTCCATTGACAGGTGTTCCGACCAGTCGCGCCAGAGCTAAAAGAACCATCTCCACAATCATTACAATAAAGATGAGACGCCCATTTCTTATGAAACCTAATTTTAATTTATAGATTAAGGCAATCAGAATCAAACTAGCTATCCAGAAGATCCCCTGGTTACGCACCAATTGAAAGGCACTTTTCCCTTCTTCGATCAAGGTTGCACTCGTTGTCGAGTACACCACAATCAGCCCCAAAATCGATAAAAGGAAGTAAGGAATCAAAATGGAATAGTTTAGTAGGTGCCTTTTACTAATTTTCATATTTCACCACTCTAATAGGAACAGACGCTTCTGTTCCCAATTCCGTTTTATTTTCTAGTTTTGATTGCTATTATACCACTTTTTCAGAAAGAAAAAAACTCTTATCCTTTAATCCTTCGAATTTTACTCATTTTCTAGTATCAGGTATAAAAACACAAATCTCAAAAGAGATTTGTGTTTTGCTTTCTTAGTTAGATGAAGAGCTGCTGCTTGAGCTTGAGTCACCACCACCGATGTATTGGGTGAAGATGTTTTGGAATGATTGGTCTTTAACCTTGATGTTTGCTGCTTGCAATTCTTTACCAATTACTCCTTGAACAAAGGCTGAATCATTTTGTTTTTGAGTCAAGATGATGGTCTTCAATTTTTCTTTGTAATCCTCTATATTAGAAGATTTTTCTGTTTTCTTCGTTACTTTGATGATGTAGAACTGACTGCTGTAGGCTTGTGTTCCAGTAGCTGTAATCACATCAGAAATCCCGTTCACATCCAAGGCAAAGGCTGCTTTCTTGACTTGTTCTGGAAGTTCTGTAGAAGCAGAGTCAAAAGTGATTTCGCCACCATTTTCTTTTGTTTTGTCGTCGTTAGAGTTATCTTTTGCCAACTGAGCAAAATCCGCACCTTCTGCTTTAGCTTTCTCAAGTACTTCTTTTGCCTTGTCTTCATTATCCAAACGGATGATTTGAGCTGTTACATCTGGTGTGTAAGACTCAAAAGCTTTTTGGTAGGCTTCGTCTGTCAACTCGCTCTCTGCAGCCTTCTTAACCGCTAATTCAACCAATTTGCTGGTACGGATTTGAGCTTTACGAGTCTCAGGTGTCATACCTGCACGTTGAAGCACGCTGTTGTAGCTATCGCCGTATTTCTTTTGTTCTTCAGCAACGGCATCATCCACATCTTTATCCGTTACCTCTGATCCATATTGTTGTTCAAATACTTTTTGGATGGTCATATTGAGCAAGACTTGTTGTGCAGTTGGATTGTTCTTTACTTCTTCAAAGAATTGATGCTCTGTAATCACATCGCCCTTCATGCTGATCAAATCTTTTCCTTCAGAACTGTTTGAACAAGCTGCAAGTGTTGCTACTGATAAAAGTGTGATGGCTCCTGCCATAAGTTTTTTCTTCATTTTTACTCCTTTTACGGTAAGTGTTACCTTATCTATTTTACTATAATTTCTTAAATTTTTCTGAAAATCATTCGCTCTCAGGAAGCTCTACTTCTGCTAGATTCTTTCGTAACATGAGAATGCCGTCTCCAAGCGGAACTAGAGTTGCTGTTAGACCTGGATTGTCCAAAGTTGCGTCGAAAAGTCTTTGCAAACCACGGTAAATGGTGCGTTGACCTCGGCGGACTTCCATGATGTCCTTGGCAACATCTCCTCCTTGGAAAATATCATCCAAGACCACTACTCCACCAACTTCCAAGTGCTTGAGGATTTCAGGCAGAAAGACGATATACTTGGACTTGGCCGAATCCATAAAGACAAAGTCATAAGTTTCTGTCAGACTGGATAAAACATCGACTGCATCTCCCTCTAAAAGAGTGATTTGCTTACGACTGTCAAACTGGGCAAAGTTTTCCTTGGCAAAGCCTATCATTTCTGGATTTCGGTCAATGGTTGTAATCTTGGCATCTGGCGCATGTTCCGCCATCAAGAGTGCTGAAAAACCGATAGCCGTCCCAATTTCCAAAATGTTCTTGGGCTGTATGGTCTCCATGAGAAAACGGAAATACGCGACCGTTTCATGGGGAATGATGGGAATGTTCTCCTTGCGAGCGAAGGTCTCCAATTCTTTCAAGGAACCTGTCACCTGCTTTTGACGCTGGCGCATGAGTTCTACGATTTCTTCCTTGACGACGGGACGTCGCATATTGTGATTGGCATTTTTACTATAAGACTCTACCATCTTAAGCTAGTCCCAATTTTTCAACAAGGGCTTCAAACTCGTTCAAGCGGCGTTCAAAGACTGCAAAGGCATCGTTGAGATAGTCTTCTTTTTCCATATCCACTCCCGCTTTTCTCATGACATTGAGCGGATAGTCAGACTTACCTGCCTTGAGGTAGTCGATATAGCGGTCACGGTCTTCTTGACTACCATGGACAATCTTCTCAGCCAAGGCTGAAGCAGCTGCAAAACCAGTTGAATACTGATAAACATAGTAGTTATAGTAGAAGTGTGGAATGCGTGCCCACTCGTATTGGATCTGAGGATTGTCTTCCTTGCTGAGTCCGTAGTACTCTTGGTTCAAGTCCGCGTAGAGTTTATTGAGGAAATCACTGGTCAAGACTTCTCCATTTTGATCTGCTTGGTGGATGGCGTGTTCAAACTCAGCGAATTGAGTTTGACGGAAGACTGTTCCACGGAAACCATCTAGGAAGTTATTGAGAATAGCAAAGCGCGTTGCGTCGTCTTCTACTTCTTCCAACAATTTCTCTGTCAAGATATTTTCGTTAGTCGTTGAGGCAATCTCAGCCAAGAAGATAGAGTAATCCCCATAAACATAAGGTTGGGTTTCACGAGTATAGCTTGAGTGCATACTGTGACCTGTCTCATGGACAAGGGTAAAAAGATTGTCTAGATTGTCCTGCCAGTTGAGGAGCATAAAGGCATTTGTATCATAAGAACCACCAGAGTAGGCACCAGAACGCTTGCCTTGGTTTTCATAGACATCAATCCAACGCTCACTGAAGGCACGTTTAACACGGCTCAAGTAGTCTTCACCCAAGACCGCCAAGGCTTCTTCTGCCTTTTTCAAGGCTTCTTCGTAGGTAAAGCTATAATCTACTGACGAGAGTGGTGTGTAGACATCATACATCTTGAGATCTGAAATTCCCAAGATTTTAGAACGAAGGTTAAGGTAACGATGCAAGAGTGGCAAATGCTTGCGAACTGCTGCTACTAGATTGTCATAGACACTTTCTGGAACAAAGTTTGCTGCGAGGGCTGCATGGCGAGCACTCTTATAGTTGCGAACTTTGGCACGGTAGTTTTGCACCTTAACATTTGTCTGCAAAGTCTTAGCATAAGTGTGTTGGAATTGCTCATATGTCGCATAAAGGGCTTCATAGGCACCACGACGCACTTCACGGTTTTTAGACTCCATCAAACGGATGTAAGTACCGTGTGAGAGTTGCACTTCCTTGCCTTCGTCATCAAGCACGTATGGGAAGCTAATATCCGCATTGTCTAAAATAGCGAAGGTTTCACTAGCAGAACCAAAGATTTCTCCTGCTCCAGCAAGCAATTCTTCCTCACGTTGCGAAAGAACATGGTCTTTCTTTTGCAAGAGCTTGTCAAAAAAGTGCTTGTAAACTTGGAGTTTTGGTTGAGCTTCTAGGAAGACCGCATACTGCTCTTCGCTAATCTCCATAAACTCAGGTTCATAGAATGAAAAGGCTTGTTCTAACTGACTGTATAGGGTCATTGCCTTAGCATAGTACTCTTGATACTTGGATTCACGCGTGTCCTGGTCATTTTTCATATGCGCATAGACATAAAGCTTTTCAACTTGACGTTCCAAGTCGAGTGAGAATTCTGTGATCTCAAGCAAACTGTCTGCGCTGTCCAAGAGATGTCCCTCATACTGAGATGCTGTTTGTACTTTTTCAGTTAAATCTTTCAAGGCTTCTTCCCAAGCCTGGTCTGTTGGGTAGATTGTCGAAAGATCCCATGTATCTTTTTCATTTATTTCATGTCGTTGTAATACCATAAGATTCCTCCATCCTTTCTATTTTACCACATTTTTTGAGAAATATAAGTGATAAAAGGCTGGTGGATAGAGCTTTTGGCGATTATTTTTCGGATTTTTTTGATAGTAAGCCTGAAAATTTCTATAATAGCTAGCCAAATCCGTTTCAATCTGCAAAAAATCACCTGACTCTATCGGTCTGACTTGAGGATACCAGTCGTCTAGTTGATGGTTTAATAGATTGTCTCCTTGATGATAGGCCTCTTCTTGCTTCTTCATCCAGTAAGGCGTTTGGTAGTACAACTGTTGGCGAATGTAGTGACAGATAGTTGAATCTTGAGAAACTGTAAGACTAGCTAGCTTTTGTTTTTGATAAGGAAATCGTAGAATTTCCAAGAGATTTCCTTGGCCATAGGAAAATTCCTTGACCTGAAAATGAAGTTTGCCACGTAGATCCTGATGTAAAAGGTATTTAAGTCTCAAAACTTGCTTTTTGAGATCCAGTTCCCAAACAAAGAAACCCATATTTTGACTAAAATAGAGGAATCCTCTTTGCAGTTGTGTTAACCGCTCTTTTAACCAGAGTTTTTCTCCCAGTAACCAGATAACCTGATAGCCCTGGCTGCGGTATCCTTGACTTCTATCGCCTAGAAGCTTTTGAGACAAGGGACTGCACTGAACCTCCAGAGCTAGTTTTTCATTGACGAGAACATCTGCTATCTGCTGAATCGCAGGCAGACTATATTCTAAGGCGACCTGATTGTCCTTCTTGGCCCAGTGATAGAGAGCCTCTTTGTTGCCCAAGTGTTCTGGACTTTCATTCTCAAAAATAGCCATACAATCTCTTAACCTTTCATGGGCAAAGTGCGTTCGAATGCTCTGTCCTTGGCGTAATCGTAGTCCGCCACCACAGGCTGGACAAGTATAAGCTTGCTTGGTCACATCTTTTTCGAGGGCATTTACCAATTTTCCCTTGGCATCTCTGGCTACAAACATGGTCTACCTCCTTTTCTCATTTATTCGAAAAAAAAGCAAAAAAGACTGGAATTCCAGCCTTTCATGATATTATTTCTCATCTTTTTTGTCTCTTAGAATATTTTCTCAGCATGGGAATGAGATTGGGAATCTGCTCACTTCTAATGACCAGCACGCCGTATTCTTGGCAGCGATTGGCATAAGCTGGATTGATTTTCCCCGTACAAACAATCAACTTGAGGCAACTCTCCCCAGCAAAATGATTGGCGTAAACTTCTAGTTCATTGATGGCTTCGACTGATAAATCTGTCATCTTGCAGGAGATAAAGGTAATCGAGCGTCCCTTTCTCAGAATGACATCAATCTCATTTTGAACATTGTCTGCCTCTGGAAAGATGCCATTCCAATCAATCTCACCACCTATCATGCACTCATCAAACAGCTGCGATTCAAGTGCCAAGAGATAGAGATATACCTCTAAAATATGTCCCTTGTTGCGGCAAAAGACTTGAGCTTCTTGACTTGGGAAGCTGTATGCTACTCGTTTCTTGCCTTCGCTTTCCATACAAAGCATCCCCGCTTCCACAAGTAAAGGGATAAGGGATTCTGGGTAGTGATAATACTTGCCGTTGTTTTCCAATATCTTTTCGGTATCAGCATGCAGGTCATTGGTCTTAGCTAGAGAGAAAAATTGGGTCACTTGATACCAGTGGGCAGGATTGGCAATGGCAGAGCTGGCTAGTTTTTTGATGGCTGCAATTTGCTGAACTGAGTGGATAGGGCGTTTTGATTTGAGGATTTTTCCACCACGCAAGGCTATCAGCTGTTGGATGCTTAGGGTTGGAATGTCCAAATCTTCTTTTTCTAACTGACCGGTTACCCACTTGTATTGTTTTCCCCGCTCGACATCCATGGCAACGATGGGGAGGTCCCGATCCAAGCCGTATTGATAGAGGGATAAGGCTAGTAGCGAATCCCCACCAAAAACATCAAGAAGAACCTGGTCATAGCCTGCTAGACAATAATCTAACTGGTCCGCTAGTTGTTCTAAGGATAACTGACGAAAGGTCACTCGTTGGATATGAGGCACCTCTTCCATGATAAACTGACGGAGAGAGACTTTCTCTTCATTGCTTATTTTCGACAAAGATAGAAAAAGAATCTCGTCACAATCACTGATAAAGGCTTGGTAGACATTCTTTTCCAATACATGCCGATCATACAATTCCACCAAAAGACTCGTCATTCGACCACCTCCATCATAAAGACTTTCTTGCGCTGAGATAGACAGTAACACACTTCTACTGCTCAGATTCCCTACTTCTAGTATAGCATAAAATCCTGCTCGCCCCAATCAACCAACGCAAACAAAAACGAATAGAAACCTTGCAAAGTGGTTTCTATTCGCTGGTATAGGTTTGATTTACTTGATTTACTTGATTTTTTTAGCTAGCATAGTCGCAAAGCGTAGTTGAATGCGATTACCATTTTCATCACGACGGTGCAGATGTCCTGGGTTTTCATTATACTTGACCAATTCCCAATCCTTGTAATAGTTCGCCAACTCCCCTTCTTTAAAGGTGAATGGGAAGTTGACTGAGCAAGGATAATCCTCCGTATCCATGGCACAGACGATAAGATTATAGCCACCTACCATGGTGTGCTCCTGCATATTTTGGATAATAGCTGGAATGCGGTCCGCTTGTAGGAACATCAGAACAACTGTTGAAACGATAAAATCATAGGCTTGGCTAATGCTGGCTGAATTGATATCATAAAGTCCGACAGGCATGTCTAGATCCTCTTGTTCCACAATGCTTTGCAAGATTTCAAGGGACAATTCATTTTGATCCACAGCTGTCACATCAAAACCATTCTGTGCGAGAAAGAGAGAGTTACGCCCCTGACCACAACCCAAATCCAAGGCTCTTCCTGGTTTCACCGTCTGCATAGCTTCTAGAACCTCTGAATGGACTGGATTGGTCTGGTATTTCTTAGGGAAATAATCCTCAGGTTTACAATAAAATTCCAAATACCATTCTACATCGTCTGTTGCAGCCTCCACTCGGTGCCAGGCTTGTGGTTGCGCCATAGGATTGTCAGCTCCTGCCTCAAAGAGGTGCTCAGCTAGAACCTCACCATCTTCTGTCAGCTCAATAAACTTGAGAGCACCCTTCAAGACAGTAATTTTTCCCCAAGTGCCGACTTTAGTATTGTGCTTTTGCTGGACAGCTTCAGGCATGGTTTGTTTATTCCACAAGGGCATCCGTTTATAGGCAATTAATTTTTCCATTTTACTTCCTCTTCTTAACGCTGGTTGACAGCTTTCATCACACGCGCGATGTCGCGGTTTTGTTCACGACGCTTGATTGACTCCCGTTTGTCATAGTCATGTTTCCCTTTAGCAAGTCCTAAAAGGAGTTTAGCGTAGCCATCTTTGATATAGACTTTGAGGGGAACAAGGGTCATTCCTGTCCCTTTGGTCTCTTGTTCCAATTTTTGAATTTGCTTCTTATGGAGCAGGAGTTTACGACGGCGTTCTGGTTCCTGGTTCCAGATATTGCCCTCTTCGTAAGGGGCGATATGGACATTACTCAGCCAGACTTCCCCATTTTTTACTTGGGCAAAGCCGTCCTTGAGATTGATTCGAGCAGCTCGAACGCTCTTGATTTCAGTTCCGGTCAGGACCATTCCTGCCTCTAGCGTATCTACGATTGTATAGTCGTGGTGCGCTTTTTTATTTTGTGCGACGACCTTTCCCTCGCCCTTTGCCATGCTTGGCTCCTTTCTTAGCTACTTCTTTGTAAAAAGGTTTCTTGCCTTTTTTCTTCTTGTCTTTTTGTGAATGCTTGTGCTTATCATTTGAGCGCCCTGATTTTCTCTTGTCTTCCTTCTTATCCGAACGACGACTTGAACCACGCCCTCTTTCTTTGCGACCAGCTTGTTTCAATCCTTTTTCAATGACATCAAATTCACTTGGGATATAAGAGAAGTCAATCTCACCTGTCATCTTATCCGCTCTTTCTACACGAATGCGAATCTGCTGACCTACACGGAAGGTTGTTCCTGATTTCTCCCCACGGAGAGTCAAATCCCGTTCATTAAAATGATAAAATTCAGGCAAATTGGTAATGTGAATCAAGCCTTCGACTGTGTTTGGCAATTCAACAAAGAGACCAAATTTAACGATGCTAGACACAACCGCATCGTACTCTTCACCAACGTATTCTTCCATATACTCAGCTTTTTTCATGGCTTCGACTTCACGCTCTGCCTCGACAGCACGACGCTCACGGTTGGAAGACTGGGTTGCAATCTCTGGAATCACTTGCTCAAAATGCTCGGCTATTTCCTTAGAACGACCATAGTCCCGAATCATACGGTGAACAAGGAGGTCAGGATAACGACGAATTGGGCTGGTAAAGTGAGTGTAATAGTCGGCCGCTAGTCCATAGTGACCGTGATTATGCTCTGAATAACGAGCCTGTTGCATAGAACGGAGAAGCATCATGGACAATACATCCGCATAGGGTTCTCCCTCAACAGCACGCATGATGTCTTGAAGCGCTTCCTGGCTAATTTCACTGGCAGTTCCATAAATTCGCAAACCAAAGCTCGAAGCGTAATCAATAAACTTCTGAACTTTTTCAGCCTTGGGCTCCTCGTGAATTCGATAGATGAAAGGTAGATCGAACTTGCTAAAGTGCTCGGCAACCGTTTCATTAGCAATCAACATGAAGGACTCGATCATCCGCTCGGCAACACCACGCTGACGAAGAACGATATCAACTGGCTTGCCTTTTTTATCTACTAAAATCTTAGCTTCGCTGGTATCAAAATTGAGAGCTCCACGTTTCTCACGCATGCTTTCTAGCCTTTCATGAAGCTTAGCCATGAGTTCGATACTAGGAACAATTTTCTTAAACTCTTGTCTCTTTTCCTCATCGCCAGCTAGGATGTCATTGACAGCGCTATAGGTCATACGGAAGCTAGTCTTGATCACTGTTTGTGTAATAGTGTAATTAACCACACGACCATGTTTATCAATTTCCATAATGGCAGACTGGGTCAAGCGATCGACTTGAGGATTGAGAGAGCAGATGCCATTTGACAAACGTTCTGGAAGCATTGGGACCACTCGGTCTGTTACATAGACAGAAGTCGCGCGGTTAAGGGCTTCCTTATCGAGTGCAGAACCCTCTGTCACATAGTAGGAAACATCCGCGATGTGAACACCGAGTTCGATATTGCCATTTTTCAAAGGCTTAATGTGAACTGCGTCGTCCAAGTCCTTGGCATCCGCGCCGTCAATGGTAAAGGTGATTTCATCTCTCAGGTCCAGACGACCTTCCATATCCTTTTGAGACGGAGCTTCTGGTACACTTTCTGCCTCCTTGAGAACAGCTTCTGGAAATTCTGAAACAATATCCATGGATTCCAAGACTTCAAGAACGTCAATCCCAGCATCAGTCGAGTGCCCCACCACGTCTAGCACACTAGCGACAAAGAAATCATGTTTCTTACTTGGGTATTTGTCGATAAAGACCTTGAGAACTTCAGTACCTTCCAACTTGATAGCTGGTTTCTTCACATAGATTGGCTGGCTGATTTTCTGATTCTTTGAACGAATGTAGCCCGCATACTTGGGCTTTTCCTGATCCAGAACGATTTGCCCGACAACGGTTGTCAGGCTGTGTTCTAAGATATCAATAATTTTGGCTTCTGCAGCAGTTCCCTTGTTACGGTCAGCGACTTTCTTAATCACGACCTCAACGGTATCACCATCAATGGCATAGTTGACATCGTTTTTTCCTACAAAAAGATCATCCTCTTCCCCTTCTAGACTGACAAAGCCAAAGCCATTTTTATGGGCATGAAAAATCCCTTTGAGGGTAATTTCATGTTTCTTCTTTTGGTCCAGACATAAGCTACCATCATCTTCAAAACGAATCTGGTGCTTTCTTTCCATCAGGGACAGGGTTTTAATCAACTCACGGAAATCCTTGGACCCATCCTTTCCGAGAGCCTGAGCTAGATCATTTACCGTCACTCGCCCCTTCTCTTGCAAATATTCTTTAATTTTATCTTTCATGTTTTCTTTCTAGATTTTTTAATTTTCTTTTACTGTAAGACCTTCTCAAACATCATTTAATACTCAATAAAAATCAAAGAGCAAACTAGAAAGCTAGGCGCAGGCAGTACTGGAGTACGACAAGCCGACGCTGACGTGGTTTGAATTTGATTTTTGAAGAGTATAAAAATAAAAATAGGCTAAGACCTAGTCCTGCCCATTTCTTATCTACTTGATAATACCGTCAATGCTAAGGCAATGGCTAGCCAGAAAAAGACTAAAATACCTGTCAAACGTTGCATCACAGCTTCAAAACCACGCGCTTTACTACGTTCAAACAAATCACCTGAGCTGGCATCAAATACATTGCTGGATTGGTTCTTAGTTGGTTGCATGAAAATCGCAATCACAATCACAACAGATAATACTAATAAAATGGTTAATAATAGGTTATACATATCAAACTCCTTAAAATCCCTATTATTTTACCATAAA
>CAUVSV010000019.1:0-32843 GCA_963554735.1 Streptococcus oralis | reverse complement strand
AGAATGTCAAACGACCTACGAATGGGTCAGTCATGATCTTGAAGGCAAGAGCTGCGAATGGCTCTTCGTCAGATGCTGGACGAGTTTCTTCTTCGTCTGTATCTGGGTTGATACCTTTGATCGCTGGGATGTCAAGTGGGCTTGGAAGGTAGTCGATAACCGCATCAAGCATCAATTGAACACCCTTGTTCTTGAAGGCAGAACCACACAATACTGGGAAGAATTCAACGTTGATAGTTGCTTTACGGATAGCAGCTTTCAATTCTTCGTTAGTGATTTCTTCACCTTCAAGGTATTTCATCATCAAGTCTTCATCAGTTTCAGCAACTGCTTCCACCAATTTTTCACGGTATTCTTGAGCTTGGTCAAGGTATTCAGCTGGAATATCTTCTTCAAGGATATCTGTACCAAGGTCGTTAGTATAGATTTCAGCTTTCATCTTGATCAAGTCGATGATACCGCGGAAGTCATCTTCAGCACCGATTGGCAATTGGATTGGGTGTGCGTTTGCTTGAAGACGGTCGTGAAGTGTGCTTACTGAGTAAAGGAAGTCAGCACCGATTTTGTCCATTTTGTTGGCAAATACGATACGTGGAACTCCGTACTCAGTTGCTTGGCGCCAAACTGTTTCAGTTTGAGGCTCAACACCTGATTGTGAGTCAAGAACGGTAACCGCACCGTCCAATACACGAAGAGAACGTTGTACTTCGATTGTGAAGTCCACGTGTCCTGGTGTGTCGATGATGTTTACGCGGTGGTTGTTCCATTGAGCTGTTGTCGCAGCAGATGTGATAGTGATACCACGTTCTTGCTCTTGCTCCATCCAGTCCATTTGTGACGCACCTTCGTGAGTTTCACCGATTTTGTGGATTTTACCAGTGTAGTAAAGAATACGCTCAGTAGTTGTTGTTTTACCGGCATCGACGTGAGCCATGATACCGATATTACGAGTTTTTTCAAGTGAAAATTCGCGTGCCATGAGGTTTGTTTCTCCTATTTATTTTTAATTTCTATTCTATTATAACACGATTTTAATAAAAACGGATAGGCAGGACCTACCCGTTCTCAATGTTTATCTTGTTTTTGTTGGTTTCAACTTGTAGACAAGTTGAATTGAACTAGGGCTAAAAGCTCAAGTTAGCTGAGTTGAACTCGAGCGAGGCCCGGTGCAAAAAAGATAAACTGCTTTGTGTTCACGGAACACTGCATCAGTTTCCTATTTTTGCCTTGGGCCTTTGCCGCTCTTGGTATCATAATTTAGTTGAGCTCAAGCTAAAAGTCTGGAGAAAAAGATGAATCTCATTGGTTGCAATCGCAACCTGCTTTGATTCCCTATTTTCTCTGGGACTTTCTTAACGCTTTCGCATCCTATATTACCAACGGAAGTGTGCGAAGGCACGGTTAGCTTCAGCCATACGGTGAGTGTCTTCACGTTTCTTAACTGCTGCACCAGTGTTGTTCGCAGCATCCAAGATTTCTTTTGCAAGACGGTCTTGCATTGTGTGTTCACCACGAAGGCGAGCGATGGTTACCAACCAACGAAGTCCAAGTGTTGTACGACGTTCTGGACGAACTTCAACTGGGACTTGGTAGTTAGATCCACCAACACGACGTGCACGTACTTCAAGTACAGGCATGATGTTTTCCATAGCTGTTTCAAATACTTCAAGTGCATCGTTACCAGTAGCTTCTTTGATTTGCTCAAAAGCACCGTAAACGATTGAAGCAGCTGTACCACGTTTACCATCAAGCATAACGCGGTTGATAAGACGAGTAACTAGTTGTGAATTGTAAAGCGGATCTGGCAATACATCACGTTTTGGAGCTCTATTTTTACGACTCATTTCTCTTTATCCCCTTTCCTTATGCTTTTGGACGTTTAGTACCGTATTTAGAACGGCCTTGTTTACGATCGTTAACACCTGCAGTATCAAGTGCACCACGGACGATATGGTAACGTACCCCTGGAAGGTCTTTTACACGTCCACCACGAAGAAGCACCACGCTGTGCTCTTGCAAGTTGTGTCCGATACCTGGGATGTAGGCAGTAACTTCGATAAGGTTGCTCAAACGTACACGAGCGAATTTACGAAGGGCAGAGTTAGGTTTTTTAGGTGTCATTGTTCCCACACGAGTTGCAACACCACGTTTTTGTGGTGAAGAAACGTTTGTTTGAACTTTTTTATGACTGTTGTAACCAACGTTCAAAGCTGGTGATTTAGATTTTTCTACTTTTGATTTACGCGGTTTGCGAACCAATTGGTTAATTGTAGGCATCTACATTCTCCTGTGTGTTTTTATTTTTGGTGATGATACACTTGGTGACAGCTACCATCTGTGTGTACTTTTGCAACATTTGTCAGCACGTCCCTGTACACTTTTGAGAGACCAAAAGTAAAAAGTACCGTCTATTATTGTAACACAATTTTTCCTTCATTGTCAAGATATTTTTCATTTTTATTCTGATCTTTTAACTCTTTGACACTAGTTTTCACCGCTTTTCTAAACCAGAAAAGGAGGCAATTTGCCTCCTCCTTTCTAGTATGGTTTTCCTTTGATTCAAGTTGTCATTTCGGAATTTTTTACCCCTTCTTATCAAAGCCAACCAGATTCTTTTGCAATGTTGGCTGCCTCTGTTCGATTACCAGCATCTAGTTTCGAAAGAATATTGGTGACATAGTTTCGGACGGTTCCATTTGATAGATAAAGCTGGTCTGCAATCTCTTGATTGGATAAGCCCTGAGCAATCCCCTTTAAAACAGCGATTTCTTGTTCTGTTAACGGATTGGGGTGCGTCATCACCACTTCCATCAATTCAGGCGAATATTCCTTGCGCCCTTCGAGAACAGTGTGCAAGGTTTGCATGAGGTCTGAAATGCTTCTTTCTTTTAAAACATAAGCATCCACTCCAGCCTTAACCGCACGTTCAAAATATCCGGGGCGCTTGAAGGTCGTTACCACAACCACCTTTGTTTCTAGCTTTTCTGCTCGTATCCACTCCAAGACTTCGAGGCCTGTCTTAACAGGCATTTCTACGTCAAGAATGGCGATATCCACAGACTCTTTTTCTAAAAGTTGGATTGCTTCTTGGCCATCCTTGGCTTGTAGGACAGAATCTACATCTGGTTGAAAGGTAAGCAACTGGCACATGGCATCTCGCAACATACTTTGATCTTCTGCAACAAGTAGTTTCATCTTAGTTTCTCTCCTTATAAGGTAACCGAACCTGCACTTCAGTCGGATGTTTCTGACTGATCACCTTTACTTCTCCTGAAAAAGGAAGGACACGGTCTCGAACGGTATGGAGCTCATCTCCTTTTAAAGAAGCAAAGCCACATCCATCATCTCTCACTGTTAGAATGAGTTCTTTCTCAGTTCGTTCTAATTTCAAGTAAGCTTTCGATGCTTTGGCATGTTTGATGATATTGGTCACTAGCTCAAGCAAAATCATGGAGGCCGTTGACTCTAATTCCTGAGTTAGGCTAGCTGTATCTAGTTGGTGATTGATTTCCGTTTCAATTCCTGCAATTTCCAGCATTTTTTTAACAGTCGCAAATTCGGAAGCTAGGGTTCTGGTTTTAAGATTTTCGATAATTGTACGAACTTCATTCATGGATTCTTTACTAATCTGATGAATTTCTTTTAACTCTTTTTCCACTTGAGGATAGGCCTGCATTTGAAGAAGCTGGAGGGCAAGGTCCGTCTTCACACTCAACATGGCAAAGGTATGACCTAGGCTGTCATGAAGATCCTGACCGATACGACTGCGTTCGTTTTCAGCCAAGAAAAGATTGAGCTTGGCATTTTGTTTCATCTTTTCTTCTTTTAGCTCTTCTGTTATCCGAATTCGATAGAGACCAAAGGTCATTGCATCGGAAAAGATAAAGGTCACCAAGAAAAAGAGTAGCTGCCAGGGACTAACATGATTGACCATATAGATTCCGGTCAGAATAAATGGTTGCAGGACAATAAAACTGTCAAAACGCCAAGAGTGAAAAGAAATCTCATCCAGCTCATAAATAAGGAGATTGGATAAATAAAAGATAAACCATGTGAAACCTGAACTTAGCCAAACCGATGTATAAAAAATGTAGGCAAGCATGATCCACCAAGCCATCCACAGCACAGTGCGACTCTGACTGGCTAAAACCGAATAGAAGGCAAGTACAAATAGTAGGGTCCATAGCAAGGTTAAAAGCGGGTAATCTCCAACGATGACACCCGCTATAGGAAAGATGATAAACACTATTGAAATATGAAACATATAATGAATGTTTTTAAATTTTTCCAACATAGATTTATTTTACCTCAATCCTTTTTTTCAGCTGGATTACCAGTACACCAAAGAAAACTGTATAGCCTAGCACAACCAAGGCAGAAAGAATATTAAATTCATGGTGTTCCAAATAAGTAGAGACGACCTGCATCAGTTGATAGGTTGGAGTCAGCTTTCCAATAGATTGGAGCCATTCTGGGAAGGAATCCAAGGGGAACCACAGTCCACCTAGAACAGCCAAAGCAATATAGGCAATATTTCCAACAACCGTCATCAGTTGAGCACTGGGTAGCAAGCTCACCAAGACCCCCATGCTGATAAAGACCACGCTTCCGATCAGCAACATAACTCCAATTACCATCCAGTCAAGCCAAGGCAGAGTCACTCCACGGACAAAATGACCAACTGAAAAGACAACTGTAATTGATAACAAGAAAGTCAGTAGGGTACTGAACAGTTTTGATACATAATATTCTACCATAGATACGGGAGAATGTTGAATCAATTTTTGCCAGTTGTTTGTCTTATCAGACTCGAGTGTGCTTGGGATACTGAAAAAAGCACTTGACATGATACTAAAGAGCGTCATGGCAAAAAGATAGGCTTGAAGAGCAATTTCTGGAATATCTGACCCTGACATCATACCAGAAAAGATAAGGTAAAACACACTTGGAAGTCCGATGGATAGCAAGTAGTAGACTGCTTGCCGTTTCATCAGAATGATTTCCACTTTCATGAGACTTGTCATATTTTTCATCGTCAATCTCCTTTAGTCTTGAGTCGTTTCGAAGATACTGTCTAAGAGAGTTCGATTGCGAACTTCAATTTCTTCGATCATGCAGCCCTGTTCTTGCAAGACTTTCCATACCTGGCTGGCTTCTTTGGTTGTGAAGGAAAGAGCATTTTGCTTGATTTCAATCTCTTGAACTTGGTCTAAAGTTCTGATAACTTCCTGATAAGTTAGAGGTACCGTAAAATGTTTTTCTTGTTCTTCACCACGCATAGCATAAGGCGTCGTATCGCGAATCAATTCTCCCTTGTGGAGAACCAAAATGCGGTCAGCCGTATGTTCCACCTCTTCGATATAGTGAGAAGAATAGACAATAGTCACACCATTTTTCTTTAACTGATTGACAATTTCCCAAAAATGCTGACGTGTCGAGGTATCCATTGCAGCAGTCGGCTCATCTAAAAATAGAATTTTCGGACGACCTATTAAAGACAACACAAAAGAGAACAAACGTTTTTGCCCACCAGACAACTTGCCCGCTAGCTGATTTTTCTGCTTATCCGAGAATCTCAGCAAGCCATCAATTTCTTTGTCTGAAAGACTGTCGGGATAAAGTGACTTGAAAAATGATAGAAGTTCTTTCACTTTCAAGCTTTGAACAACTGCATTTTCTTGAGGCAAGACAGAAATAAGCTGTTTTAATCGAGGATCTGTTGGCGCAAAGCCTTGAATGGCGACCTGACCTGAGCTCATGAACTTGTCGCCCAAGAGACAATCAATCAAGGTTGTTTTTCCTGCTCCGTTAGGCCCGATCAAGGCGACACATTCTCCGTCATTGATTTCAAAAGAGATGTTCCGCAAGATCTCCTTGTCTTTTATTTTCTTACTCAATTTCTCAACTTTAATCACAGTCATGAGATTCTCCTTTCAACCACTTCACTCCCATAGGGAAAACGACAAAAATCATAAATCCAAAACCCCAAGCACCACGAGTGAATTGGCGAAGCAAGGTTTGGTCAAACCAACCAGTACACATTTCCACTAACCATACCAAGAGTGACAGGCCGATAAAGAAATAGATGATTGCTTTTTTCATTCCTCAAACTCCTTTTTCACATCTCTGACTAATTTCAAACCCTCTCTGACAAGCCAAGACATCATTCCAAAGCCAGCAAAGAGCTCCCAAGGAAAATGATAGAAACCCTCGTCCAATCCTGAAAACATGAGATAGGTCATAACTCCTGCTGCTACTAAGCTCACTGCGACAATCATTTTATTTTTCATTTCTTCTTCCTCCATTTCATACTTCAATTATAGTCTTTTGAAGTTGGCGGAGCTAGATGCTTCTGTCACTAGGAAATATGACAAATGTCATAAAAAAGAACCGATTTCTCGGTTCTTAAAAATGATTAGTCTGATTCATCGTTTCGTTTCTTTTTACCTAGCAATCCAAGTGTCATGGCACCTGCTAGGGCTGTCAGAATTCCTAGATTTTTCAAACCATCTTCTTGACTTCCTGTATTTGGAAGTTGATTTTTTTCTACAGAGATGTTTTGAGTCAATTGATCTGGTTTCGAATCAGGTACTGAAAGTTCTTTTTTATCAGACGACTTCACTTGCTCTGGAAGTTCTACTACTGTTGGAGTATAGAATCCTGAAATGATATTTCCATTACGGTCTTTACGGATCACTTTCACACCTTTGGCTTGTCCTACAAAGTCTGCCTCAGGGGTAAAGGTGATGGTGCCATCTGGTGAGATTGCATAAGTTCCTTCACCTGGAACGACTTTTTTAGTTGTTCTATCTTCAAAGGTTGGCGGAACTGTCAGATCGACATCACCTGTAAAGTTTGGTTTACCAGTCTGAGTTTGACCTTTAAGACCTTCTGATGTCGCATCACTCACTTGTGTTTGTCCAAGGACAGTTGGTGTGTAGCGAGCAGTAACTACATTTCCATACACATCCAAACGTTTCACAACCAATCCTTTAGCTGTACCAACAAAGTCTGGTTCTGGAGTAAAGGTAATCTTACCATCTTTATCAA
This sequence comes from Streptococcus oralis, assembly GCA_963554735.1. Taxonomy (GTDB): domain Bacteria; phylum Bacillota; class Bacilli; order Lactobacillales; family Streptococcaceae; genus Streptococcus; species Streptococcus oralis_CX. The sequence continues at coordinate 25,793 of CAUVSV010000019.1, read as the reverse complement.
TTGTATAGCTTCCTTCACCCGGAACAATCATATTCGTGCTACCATCCTCAAATGTTGGTGGTACAGTCGAATCGATATGTCCTTCAAACACTGGTGTTGCCACTTGTGGTTGGCCTTTTGCTCCTGTAGAAGCCGTATCATGACCAGTAGATGGATCTACAACTGTCGGGCGATAGCTTGCAGTAACTGGAGTACCGTTCTTATCCTTGCGGACAATCGTTACGCCTGTTCCTTTTCCTACAAAATTAGCTTCTGGAGTGAAGGTGACGGTGCCGTCTGGTGAGATTACATAAGTCCCTTCACCTGGAATCACTTTTTCAGTTGATCCATCTTCAAATGTCGCCGCCACAGTTTCATCGATTGGAACAAGCGGATTACCACCTTCAAATGTTGGAGTACCTGTTTGAACAAGACCCTTAATGTTAACTGAAGTAGTATCTTTACCAGTTGGAGTCACCTTAGTAAACTCTGGACTGTAAGTCGCAGTAACTGGGGTACCGTTCTTATCTACGCGTTTGACTGTGACTGGATCTGGGTTTCCAACAAACTGTTTGTCTGGGGTGAAGGTCACTGTACCGTCTGGTACAATCGTGTAAGTTCCTTGACCTGGAATAGTCTTCTCTTTGCTACCATCTTCGAAGGTTGGCTCGACTGTTTCATCGATTGGAACCAGTGGGTCACCACCTTGGAAGCTTGGAGTACCTGTTTGCGGAACACCTTGAGGGCCTGTGCTGGTTGCGTTAGTGCTGGTTGGAACTACTTCTTTCACCACCGCTTGGTACTTGACAGTAACAGGAGTTCCGTTGACATCCACTCGAGTCAATTCAAGCTCTGGTGTTTCACCCTTGAACTGTTTATCAGGAGTGAAGGTCACCTTACCATCTGCGTCCACTTCGAACTTACCAACATTTGGCACTTCTTTCACAGCTGTCCCATTGTCAAATAGTGGTGTTGAATCAGCTGGGAATGGAACTGAGTCATGGCCTGGAGTGAAGGCCACTGTACCTTCTTGGACCTGACCTTGCAGACCCTCTGTCTTATCACCTGTACCAGTTGGGGTTACTTTCGTAAACTCTGGACTGTACGTCGCAGTCACTGGAGTGCCATTCTTATCCACACGTTTCACTGTAACTGGATCTGGGTTTCCAACAAACTGTTTGTCTGGTGTGAAGGTGACTGTACCGTCTGGTGTAATCGTGTAAGTTCCTTGACCTGGAATAGACTTCTCTTTGCTTCCATCTGCGAAGGTTGGTTCAACGGTTTCATCGATTGGAACCAGTGGATCACCACCTTGGAAGCTTGGAGTGCCTGTTTGTGGAACACCCTGAGGGCCTGTGCTTGTTGCGTTAGTGCTGGTTGGAACTACTTCTTTCACCACCGCTTGGTACTTAACGGTAACAGGAGTACCGTTGGCATCCACTCGAGTCAATTCAAGTTCTGGTGTTTCACCCTTGAACTGTTTGTCTGGGGTGAAAGTTACCTTGCCGTCTGCGTCCACTTCGAACTTACCAACATTTGGTACTTCTTTCACAGTTGTACCATTGTCAAATAGTGGTGTTGAATCAGCTGAGAATGGAACTGAGTCATGGCCTGGCGTGAAGGTCACTTTACCTTCTTGGACCTGTCCTTGCAGACCTTCTGTCTTATCACCTGAACCTGTTGGTGTTACTTTCGTAAATTCTGGACTGTAAGTCGCAGTAACTGGAGTGCCATTCTTATCCACACGTTTCACTGTAACTGGATCTGGATTCCCTACAAACTGCTTGTCTGGAGTGAAGGTTACAGTTCCGTCTGGTGCAATCGTGTAGGTTCCTTGGCCTGGAATATTCTTTTCCTTGCTTCCATCTTCAAAGGTTGGCTCAACCGCTTCATCGATTGGAACCAGTGGATCGCCACCTTGGAAGGTTGGAGTACCCGTTTGTGGAAGTCCTTGAGGACCTGTGCTCGTTGCGCCAGTTCCTGTTGGTGTCACTTTCGTAAATTCTGGACTATAGGTCGCAGTAACTGGAGTCCCATTCTTATCTACGCGTTTGACTGTGACTGGATCTGGGTTTCCGACAAACTGCTTGTCTGGTGTGAAGGTCACTGTACCATCTGGCGCAATCGTGTAGGTTCCTTGACCTGGAATAGTCTTCTCCTTGCTTCCATCTGCGAAAGTTGGCTCTACTGTTTCATCGATTGGAACCAGTGGATCACCACCTTGGAAAGTTGGGGCGCCTGTTTGAGGAACACCTTGAGGGCCTGTGCTGGTTGCGTTAGTGCTGGTTGGAACTACTTCTTTCACCACCGCTTGGTACTTGACTGTAACAGGAGTTCCGTTGGCATCCACACGAGTCAATTCAAGTTCTGGTGTTTCCCCCTTGAATTGCTTATCTGGGGTGAAGGTTACCTTACCATCTGCATCCACTTCGAACTTACCAACATTTGGTACTTCTTTCACAGTTGTACCATTGTCAAATAGTGGGGTTGAATCAGCTGGGAATGGAACTGAATCATGGCCTGGTGTGAAGGTCACTTTACCTTCTTGGACCTGACCTTGTAGACCTTCTGTCTTATCACCTGAACCTGTTGGTGTTACTCTTTCAACAACTGGGGTGTAGGTCGTTACAGCCGACTCTCCATTTTTATCCACCACTCCAACTTGAACTGGAGTTGCCGGACCATAGAAGGTTTTCAGTGGAGTAAAGACAATTGTTTTATTTACAAGATCTAAATCGTACGTCCCTTGGTTGGCAATGGTTAGCGAAGTTACCTTTTGTCCATTCTCATCATAAAGAAAGACACTGCTTCGGACTAGTTCAACGGATTTCTTTGCTCCATTGATGGTTGTTGTACCTTTTGTAAAGTGAACCTCGCTCTCGCTTGCTCTATCGTCATCAAAGTGAATCGTTGCTGCCTGCTTCTGCCCTTGAATGCCTTTAGATTTCGCTGCACTTGCTGAAGGGACAACTGGAAGCGGAACATAATACACCACCCGATACCAGGTAAATTCCTTTTCCAACTCTTCATCTCTAGGATCATCCGCGTTCATTAAATATTCATAGAGAGCTCCTTCTCCCGACATTGTGTTTGCATCAATATCCTCTCTTGGATAATAGCCAGGAATTTCAGGAGAAATCACTTGAGACCAAGTTTGGTCTGCAGACCAGGCTGAGTATGTCACACCAGCTGTCGCATCATTTGGTTGCCGTTTCGCCAAAACCTGGTCAATTCTCTTCGTGCGAGTAAACGAATGAGTCTCAACATGTTTTGGAGGAAGGAGTGATAAATCAGAATGGTTTGTTTTTTTGAGATATTCAAAATCAACCTCGCGAGTTCCACGAACAGTTTCGGTTAGTTCTGTAATCTTGTGTCTAAACTGAAACTTGAATTGTTTTGGACTAGCCGAATCACCAAAGGTATGATCTGTAAAATCGTTACTGATCAGTTCATATCCTGCATCTTCCAATTCCTTAATTCGACGAGCAGGATCATAAGAAATTGGTCCGTTTGGTTTTCCTACAACTGTGTCTACCTGTCCTAGTTGTACTTCCTTAGACGGATCGTTTATATCCACAAAGGTAAAACTTGCAGATGACAGTTTGGTAGACATTTGGATTGAAACATTATTGGACTCAGTGTACTTGGAACTGCCATTTGCCAGTGCCGAAGAAAGATAAGCCGTAGCACCTGGGGCAGTATCTTGCCCGATAACTGCTCCATCAATAGGAAACTGAATCCTACTTCCAGCAGCAACCGGAGCAGTCGAATGCCAACGAACTGCACGAATCTCTGACCAATCCGACACTTGATCTGCTGTGAGCCATTGTGAAGCATTAATTTCTGTAGCAGTGCCCGCAGTACGACTATATTGAACTTCCCAGCCTGAAGGTGGTGTTAAAGCTTTTGTCAAACTCACTGTAAATCCAGAACCACGATTTCTGGATTCTAGCTGTTTATCAGCTTTCATCGGCAAGGATGACAAAACATAAACGTCTGAAACCGGCTGTTTAGATGCGTTTTTATAGGTCACTCTGAAATCAATCTCATCACCAGGATAGTGCTCTTGGGTATTGTAGGCAAAGTGTTGATTTGTAGCTCTCTTCACTTCAGAGTAGACACCACTCGCTTCAGAAGCCTGTACGATCACATCGAAGTCATAAGAAACTGAATTTTTCGAGGTAACTGTAATGCCGTCAAGCTCCCCCAAGTCGTAACCATTCTGAGCTTGAACGTCAGGAAGTTCCTCATCCCAGAAAGCAATCGCTTTATAGGTATAGGTCCCATTTGGAATCGTCTTGTTTTCCAACTTCAAAAGCGTTGGAGGCATAGGGGAGTCTGGAGTCCCCTTTACTTGGGCATAGTAGAGAGTTTTCCCAGTATCTTTGTAATTATAATAAACCTTAAAATTAGGGTTTCCACTAAAGTTTAATTGTGGATCAGCCAAATAAGCCAGATAGTAAACTCCCGTCAAGTTTGCGAAGTTCTGAGTAGGGGTGTCTTTACCCGCAGTCCTTGTGATAAAATCTTGCTTAAAACCAGAAGCATCTGTATGTCGATTGAAAACATCTGTTCGGGCTCGCCCAATCATTGAAATTTGCTGGACAACACGCGTCAATTCGGCTGAAGCCGTTTGAGAGAAGGAAACAGTGTTGCCAGTATTCTTAAAAGTGAAATCCGTTCTAGAATCCAACTTACTAATCGTCGAATCTTTATAGAGACTTTCCCAATTATTAAAACGTGTTTTTGTCTGGAAAAAAAATGCCGAAGTATCATTGGTTGAGGACTTCCTCATCTTGATATTTTTAAACTTGTACTCCAGTTCCTTCACATCTTGCTCTTCCGTCAATCGTAGACTACGGGTGTTACTATTAAAAGTACCTAATAACTCACCTGTAGCTTTATTGTATACTTCTACGGATGCGTCCGGTGAAGAGAAAATTTCATTCCATTGACGCTCCTCAATCACGTTTACTTCTCGATAAGACTCTCGTGAATCCTGTATTTTATGGGTGACCGTGTAGTCATTGATAGGATAATCTTTTTCAACCTCTGCGACTGATGAAAGTCGAACATTAGAACGGTATTCTGTTTCACCATAAGAACGAATTATCTCCGAGTCAGACTGATTATAGTGTCTAAACTCAAAGAGAGAAGACTCTGACTGGTCTGTTTTTTGAACAAGGAGAGTATAAGGCAGAACGACCGTATTTTGATAGCTAGTCCCATCTGCTTTTGTATAGATACCCGTCACAGTTAGGTTTTGCGCTTTTCTATTAATATCTGCTACTTTGGCATTCTTTAACTTGAAAGAAATTGGAATGAGCTTGTTTTTATTGTTATTAACATCTTGAAGCGGATTGTTAGCTCTGTTAATGGTCAGATGGTAACCCGTCGCATCGGCAGTCCATCCTAGAGCTTTGGCTTCATCTGTCAGCTCATAGCCTTCTTTTAACTCTATATTATAGGTATAGGATGTGATAGGATCAATAATATGCCCACCAACATCACTAATCCCCATACCATTGATCATACGACCATCAAAGACACCATTCCCATAGTTGAAGTAATCATTTCTTGCCGTATTATTCTTAGGATCTTTCGCACCATTAAATAGATAGTAGGATACAACAGACGAATCTTCGTCAACAATACCATCGTTATTTCGATCGTAGCCAATGACCTGATTGTTAGACATTGGTGTCAGACCCCCTACACCGTTTTCTAAGACTTTCCACGTGTGTTCAATGCTTCCAAGTTCTTTGAGGACATTGCCATTTTTGTCATAGAGCTTAGCAGTGGCGGTCACTTTATGGTCCGGCCCAATGGCTTGGACAGCACCTCCCCAGTTCTGAGTCAAAGGATCTATCTGAAAAGTATAGACGAAGTTATAGTTTGCTCCACCTCTAAGATTTGCAGGTTCTATCTTTAAATCAAGGTCTCCATTTATTTTTTCTTGGCTGAACTTTACACCACCGACTGGAGAAGGGGTCAATTTAATCGCCTTACCATTTTGGAAATGAATTTTAATATACCCACCAGAATAGTCTGCTTCATGCCCAGTAATACTAAATGTCAAGGATTCACGGACACTATCTACTGCATGGATATCCTTGATTGGCGAATGAGCTTTAAATGCAGCATTGACTTCATCTAGCGATCTCTTGCGCCTAGAAGAAGTTTTTCCGCTAGAACTGCTTTCTTCCTTGCTTTTCTGCTCAGTTGGAGTTGATTCAAGAGATTGCTTTTTCTCCTCTTCTAAAGAAGGCTGACTCGCTTCCTTCGTATTGTCAATTTGAGAAACTGGTTGGCTCTGAGCAACTGGTGCAGATACTTCTGTTTTGGACGGTTCAGTTTTATCCTTCTGGTCCTTAACTGCTTCGTTCTGTGTCACCTCTTTTTGAGGTTCAGAAATAACTTCCTGCCCATTCTCAGCACTTTTTTCCTTCTGTTGAATTTCCGCCTGCGTTTGTTGTTCCTTATTGTTGACTTGAGCTTCATCTGCTTGCACTGGTGAAGTAGCCATCACCATAAAGGTTCCTAGCAATACCGAACAGGTCCCAACACTTAACTTTCTAATCGAAAAGCGGGAAAAAGATTGATTAAAAAATTTTTTCTTCATCATTTCTCCTTTATATTCATACTTAATCTAACATAACAGCTTTATCATTATAACTTATAGTAAATAGAATTTCCAATAGAATGTTCATTTCTACAGAAATTTCTTTATAACTCCATTTGCATAAAAAAGGAAGCTGTAAAACCAGCTTCCTTCTGTTATTTTCATTCCATTTTCACGATTATTCCACACTGAAAAGATATGGATATACGGGTTGTTGACCTTGGTGGATTTCGACTTCAACATCTTCAAATTCTTCTGCGATTTCTTGGGCAATTTCATTGGCAAGTTCTTCGCTTCCGTCTTCACCGACATAGAAAGTCACGATTTCACTGTCTTCGTCCAACATATGTTTCAATGTTTCAGTCAAGGTTTGGTGCATGTCAGGGTTTGACACGAGGATTTTCCCATCTACCATACCAAGATTGTCATTTTCATGAATTGCTAATCCATCGATAGTTGTATCACGAACGGCTGTTGTTACACTACCGCTGATAACATCACCAAGGGCTGCAGTCATGCGTTCTTTGTTTTCTTCGATTGATTTGCTTGGGTCAAAGGCAAGAAGGCTGGTCAACCCTTGAGGAATTGTACGCGCTTCTACCACAACAGCAGGTTGTTCAAGCACTTCAGCCGCAGACTGAGCTGCCATAAAGATATTTTTGTTGTTTGGCAAGAAGATAATGTTGCGAGCATTGACCTGTTCAACAGCCTTGATAAAGTCTTCTGTTGAAGGGTTCATCGTCTGACCACCTTCGATAACATAATCCACACCTTGGGCACGGAAGATATCTGCTAAACCTTGACCAGCTACTACTGCGATAAGGGCATACTCTTTTGTTTCAGCAGGCTTGTTGCCTTGAGTTGCTTCTTTTTCAACTTGCGCCTCGTGTTGGTTACGCATGTTGTCCACTTTTACCTTGATCAAGCTACCATATTTGAGACCTTCTTGCATGACAAGACCTGGATCTTCTGTATGGACGTGAACTTTGACGATCTCATCATCGTTGACAACAAGTAGAGAGTCGCCTAAGTCATTCAAGTAGTTACGGAATTCATCGTAGTCAAAATCTTTAGAATAAGTTGGACCTTGTTTGAGGGCTACCATGATCTCTGTACAGTAACCGAAGGTAATGTCCTCAGTTGCCACATGCCCTGCTACAGACTTGTGGTGCTCTGCATTAATCATTTCACTCATGTTAGCAGGAGTCGCTACAAAGTCTTCAGAAGCACTGTATTCACCAGTAAGAGCTGAAAGGAATCCTTCGTAGATAAAGACTAAACCTTGACCACCTGAGTCTACCACACCAACTTCCTTAAGGACTGGAAGCATTTCTGGCGTCTTAGCCAAAGCTGCTTTTGCACCTTCCAAGGCTGCACGCATGACCTCGACAGCATCATCTGTCTCCTCGGCTTTTTTCTTAGCCCCAATAGCCGCTCCACGAGAAACAGTCAAAATGGTTCCTTCAACTGGTTTCATAACTGCTTTATAAGCTACTTCGACACCGGATTGGAAGGCAAGAGCCAAGTCTTGACCTGTTAATTCATCTTTTTCCTTGATAGCCTGAGAGAAGCCACGGAAGAGCTGAGAAGTGATAACCCCTGAGTTCCCACGCGCGCCCATCAAGAGACCTTTAGCAAGAATGCTCGCTACTTCTCCAACTGTAGAAGCAGGCTTGTCTGCTACTTCTTTAGCACCATTTTCAATGGTCATTCCCATGTTTGTCCCAGTATCTCCATCTGGAACTGGAAAGACGTTCAATGAATTGACATATTCTGCTTGCTTATTCAAACGAGTTGATGCAGCTTGCACCATCTCTTGGAATAAACTGGTAGTAATTTTTGACACGATTATTCTCCTACAACTTTGATATTTTGAATGTAGACATTCACAGTCTGAGCAGTAATTCCTAGTTGATTTTCTAAACTAAAACGAACACGCTCTTGAATGTTTTTTGACACTTCGCTTATCTTTACTCCGTAGCTCAATACGGTATAAACATCAACTGCAATGCTACCATCTTCGGCTGCTTTTATAACAACACCCTTAGAATAATTTTCCTTACCAAGAAGGGCTTGGAAATTGTCTTTGAGGGCATTTTTACTAGCCATACCGACCACACCAAAAATCTCAGTTGCGGCACCACCTACAACGGTTGCAATCACTTCATCTGTCAGTTCGATTTGACCATCTTTTGTATTAATTTTTACAGTCATTTTTTTTACCTCAACTAGTTGATACTCTATTTTATCATATTTCAGCCCAAGTGTAAAAGCAGAATGCTGTATCTGCGGATATTTACTCTATTTTTCAAATGGTTTTATCCTTAGAGCAAAAGAAAAAGACCTAAGCGGTCTTTTCATTTTTATTAAACGCGTTCAACTTTACCTGATTTCAAAGCACGAGCTGAAGCCCAAACTTTTTTAGGTTTACCATCGATAAGAACAGTAACTTTTTGAAGGTTTGGTTTTACGGCACGTTTTGTTTGGTTCATCGCGTGTGAACGGTTGTTTCCTGATACAGTCTTACGACCTGTAAAGTAACATACTTTAGCCATTGTGTTTTCCTCCTATTAGATCTAATATAGCGGATGTGCTAGCACCACATACCGTACTATGTTATCACACTTTCTCGAATTTATCAAGGGCCTAAACTATTTTTTTATTTAACGTAAACAACTCCAAGTTTACCAAAAGCAACTTCCCCACGGATAATCAAGGTTTTGTTTGTTGGCGCTACAGGAGCATCTGCCTTAGCTGCACCAAAGGAGGTTTCTACTTTCAAATCGACACGCCAGTGTTGTGGAACATAGACGGTTGCATTCCCGAAGGCCACTTCAATATTTAAAGTTGCAAAATCACCTAACATCTCTGCATTATCATAGTAGATTTTAGCATCCCCAAAAGCGACTTCCACTTGGTCATCTACGAGATCTTGATCTTGCTTATAGAAGGTCCCGCTACCAAAAGCGACTTCCTTATCCGTGACGACTGTTTTTTTCCCATCGTACCACCATTTTTTTTCATTCCAGAACTTACTTGAATGCGTCAGATAACCAACACCGAGTATCACCAAGATGCTAGCCCAGATGAGAGAATGATTGGTAACTGGCAAAAAGTCATAAGCGTAATTTGCAATGATGAGCGCCAGTAAACCTGTAAAAACTGCCGAAGTGAGATGGCGTCTAAGGATAGACTCAATGGTCTTATAAGCAAAAAAAACAATACCTAGTAAAGGCCATATCTTGCCATCCAAAGAAGGAATTCCAAAATTCCCTTGCAGCAAGATCCAAGCTGCTAAAACCAATAAAACAATACCAAATGCTTTCTTTTTCATGTTTTTTACCTCATGTTTCTTAGATTTTCTTTTAGGAGGGATTGGTAATGCCGTGAGACATGAACCTCCTTGTGGGTCTGATAAAAGGAAATAGTGCCCGTTCCTGAAAAGGACTTGTCCACTGAGTAAATCTGACGGATGTTTGCGATAGTTGACTTGGACACTCGGCTAAAATAGCGAGGCAAGATGGTCTCCAACTCATAGAGTTTGAGCCGAACCTCATAGGCTTCCTTATGGGTATGGGCGTAGATCTTGCTACCTTCGGTTTCAAAGAAGAGAATCTCTGATAGGTCAAGATAATATTCGCCTGTCCCCTTGTAAAAAATCAACCTCGGAGCTGTCGACTCCTGCAAGAGCCGTTGCAAGTCCGCAATTTCATCTGTCAAAGCAGGGGTCTTGATGACAATTTCAGTTTCTTCTAAATCGCCGTCAATCTCAATTCGTAACTTCATCACATCTCCTTTCTGACTCTACTATATCAAAGCTAGATTAGGAAAACAAGGGCAAAAAAGCAAGTGGTCAATTTGAAGCAGTAAGTGGTTGTCAGACTAGCTTGACTTACATGTCAAAAAAGGAAGAAAAGAACCCCCCACATGAGACCACAAGCGTAACCAACGACCACATCCTTGGGATAATGAACACCCCCTAAAACCCTCACCAAGCCCAGCAAAGCTGAAAAGAGCAAACATACTAAACCAACAGGTAGACTAGCATGCAGACTAGCATGCAGACTGGCCATGGAGATGATAGTTGCCGAAAAAACATGGCGACTGGGCATAGACTGTCCCGAACTATCCTTGTCAAGTAAGGGGGCGATGTCCCAAGTTTCGTAGGGGCGTGGATGATTGATTTTCTTACGAAAGAGGGACAAAATTACAAAGCCTGTAGCAGGGACAAGCAAATAGACCCCGACTTGCTGACCAAGTCCTAGCTGCAGGTAAACGGTAACTAGTAAGGTCAGATAGACCAGGGGCATAGCTACTGTCATCAAACGATTAAAACTAAGCAATAGAAATAAAAGAGTTGGATGGCTAGTGAGTCTGGAGCTGATATTTTGATACCATTCTTGATAATTTTTCATTTATAATTCTCATTCATTACCTTGTTTTCGTCTACTGGTGAGACGTTTGTCTTCTAGTATAGTGCAGAAAAAGAAGGCCGTCAAGCCTTCTTTTGATTTATTCTTCTGCTTCGTCTTCTGTAAATTGGCTATTGTACAAGTCGGCATAGAAACCACCTTGCGCCATCAGTTCCTCATGGTTGCCTTGTTCGATGATATTGCCATCTTTCATGACAAGAATCAAATCTGCATTACGAATAGTTGACAAGCGGTGGGCGATGACAAAGGAGGTTCTACCCTCCATCAAACGGTCCATGGCTTTTTGAATCAACTCCTCTGTACGTGTGTCAACTGAAGATGTCGCTTCATCCAAAATCAAGAGTGGTGCATCCTTCAGCAAAGCACGAGCAATGGTTAAGAGTTGTTTTTGTCCGACAGACAAAGTCACTGTATCGTCCAAGATAGTGTCGTAACCGTCTGGCAAAGTCATGATAAAGTGGTGGATTCCCACAGCCTTGCTGGCTTCCATCATTCGTTCATCACTGATGTCTGTCTGATTATAGATCAGGTTCTCTCGAATCGTTCCTTCAAAGAGCCAAGTATCCTGCAAGACCATTGAAAAGGCATCATGCACTTCCGAACGCTTCATGTCCTTGGTATCCACGCCATCGATACGGATACTTCCCTTATCTATCTCATAGAATTTCATCAAAAGATTGACAATGGTTGTCTTACCAGCCCCAGTCGGCCCAACAATGGCAACCTTTTGACCAGCATGAGCTGTCGCAGAGAAGTCATGGATGATAGTGCGCTCTGGTGTATAGCCAAAGGACACGTGATCAAAAACCACTTCCCCTTTCATGTTGTTCAATTGTCTGTCCTTATGAGATTCATCTTGCATCTCTGCTTCAGCCAAAAATTCTAATACACGAGTCATGGCTGCACTCGCTTGTTGCAGGCTCGTAATCCCTTGGGCAATCTGTGACAGAGGTTGGGAGAAGGTCCGTACGTAAACCATAAAGGCTACAATAATCCCTATCGTGATATGCCCTTCTAACGCCAGCGCGGCCCCAACGATGATGACTAAGACATAACTAAAGTTCCCAACAAAGAACATGGCTGGCATCATGATACCAGAGATAAACTGAGATTTCCAGATACTATCATGCAAGTCTTGGTTTAAATCAGCAAATCTCGCTTTGGAGGTGTCCACTGCGTTGTAGCTCGTTACAACATTGTGTCCCGAATACATTTCTTCTACGTAACCATTGACGGCTGCTAGATTATTTTGTTGGGCTTTAAAATAACCCTGTGACTTGGCCATAATTACGGAAACCGCCGCAAAACCAACAAGGGTTGATATAACGGTTACCAATGCCAAAATCCAGTTCATCCCAAACATGGTCACCAAGACAGCAATCAACAAGAAACTAGCTGAAAGAACTGTCCCTAGACTTTGGTTGAGAGATTGCGCTGCTGTATCCACATCATTGGTCACGCGCGAAAGGGTATCTCCTTGTGAATGACGGTCAAAATAGCCAAGTGGCAAACGATTGATTTTTTCAGCGATTGCTGTCCGCAAGCGTTTTGAAAAATGCTGAATGCTCGTTGAAAATATATAGGCCTGTGTATAATTAAGGATAGCGCCAAATACATAGAGAATCACTAAAAAGCTAGCAATACTTGACACAGCCTCTAAATCAATTCTAGTCATCAAACCATCTGAAATCAAGTTTGTAATTTCCTTAATCTTAGTTGGCCCATAAACGGTAATGATACTTGAAATGACTGCAGCCACAACTGCTATTAGGAGAGGGAGTTGGAGGCCTGCCATATAAGGTTTGCACTGTTTCCAGACCGAAACTTTTTTATTTTCCATCTTCCAATTCCTCCTTCGATAGTTGTGAGTAGGCAATTTCTTGGTAGACTTCGTTAGTAGCTAGAAGTTCTTTGTGGGTGCCTTGTCCCACGACTTTACCTTGATCCAAAACCAAGATCAGGTCGGCATCCATGATGGTTGAGATGCGTTGAGCAACGATTAACTTAGTCAAGGATTGTGTTTTTTCAGCTAATTCTTGGCGCAAGATCCGGTCTGTCTTGTAGTCCAAGGCTGAGAAAGAGTCATCAAAGATAAGAATCTCTGGCTTACGAGCCAAGGCCCGGGCAATAGCCAAGCGTTGTCTTTGACCTCCTGAGAAGTTGGTCCCACCTTGGGCTACTTCAGAGGACAGACCTGCTTCCTTATCCTCGATAAAGTTCTTAGATTGAGCCAATTCCAAAGCTTGCCACATAGCAGGTTCGCTGAGAGGACTTTCTTTACTCTTACCAAAGTCGAGATTACCCTTAACATCTCCAGAAAAGAGCACAGCTTTTTGTGGGATATAGCCGACCTTATTACGCAAGTCTTCCAAGTTGTAATCTTGCACATCGACACCATCTACTAGGATTTGACCAGATGAGACATCATAAAAACGAGGTATTAGGTTGACTAGAGTAGATTTCCCAGATCCAGTTGATCCGATAAAGGCAACTGTTTGACCTGCTTCGGCTTTAAAAGTAACATGTTCCACAACTGCTTCTGAGTTTTGAGAGTATCGGAAGGTTACGTCACGGAATTCCACTTGTCCTTGAACTGAAGAATCTGCAGCCTGTGCTTGACTCGGATTCTTAATAGAAGGATGCAAATCCAAAACTTGGTTGATACGTCCTGCAGAAACCAAGGTCCGAGGAAGAACGATAAAGAGTGCTCCCATGAGAAGGAATCCCATCACGACCTGCATAGCATAGGACATGAAGACCACCATATCACTAAAGAGTGGCAGACGTTCTGTCAAACTTGCATCGTTGATGATATAGGCACCAATCCAGTAAATGGCTAAACTTAATCCACTGGAAATCGCCATCATGATCGGGTTTATAATCGCCATCAATCGATTGACAAAGAGATTGAGACGTGTTACCTCATCGTTGGCTGCTTCAAATTTTTCATCTTGGTAATCCTCAGCATTATAAGCACGAACAACTCGAATCCCAGTCAAACTTTCACGAGTGATACTATTGAGTTTATCTGTTAATTTTTGGATGACCGATTGTTTTGGAAAGGCCAGAGTCATGAGAACGGTGGTCATCAAGACGTTGACAATAACAGCCACAACGACTGCCCAGAGCCAGTATTCCGATTTCCCAAGGATTTTTCCAATGGCCCAGATAGCCATAATTGGCCCACGAGTAACCACTTGCAAGCCCATGGTAAAGAGCATCTGTACCTGGGTAATATCATTGGTCGTCCGAGTCAAGAGACTTGGGATTGAAAAGCGCTTGATCTCTGTCTGTGAAAAATCCAAAACCTGATGAAATACGTCTCTACGTAGATGGGTTGTATAGGATGCTGCAACGCGAGCGGCAAAGAAACCAACTGTTACAGAAGACAGAAAGGCTAGGAGAGATAAGCCCATCATCTTGGCAGCAGGAGACCATAGTTGTCCTAACTCCGTACCCGGTGTTCCAATCAATTCTGTTATTTCTGAAATGTAGGTCGGCACCTCTAACTCTAGATAGACCGAGAAACAAGTGAAAAGAATCGTAAGGACGATCATTCCCCACTCTTTTCCTGTAATACGTTTAGCGAGTTTCTTCATTCTCTCCTCCTATCTTCTCAACATTTTCTTGCAACTGACTGAGGACCTTTTCAAAGATTGCCAAGTCGGACTTTGAAACACCCTCTAGCAGACTCTGATCGATCCGATCAAAAAATGCCTTAACTTTTTGCATCTGCGAACGCGATTTCTCCGTCAGGCGAACAAATTTTGCCCGCTTATCGCTGGGGCTCGCCTCTAGCTCAACCAAACCATTTTGTACCATGCGCTTGACTAGATTACTCGCCACAGATTTGCTAATATTGAGTTCCTGCTCGATATCCTTAATCAAGACCAGTTCCTCTTTTTGTTCACAATGATCTAAAAAACGCAGAACCTGCCCTTGCGGTCCACCCATAAATTCAATGCCACATCGCTTGGCTTCTTTCTGTACCATCAGATGAACCTGGTGTCCAAAACGTTTGAATATTAACATCGGCTTGTCCATGATTGCTCCTTTCTCACGATAAATATAGTTCTCACAAGAACTATTTAAGTTTCCATGAGAACTATTTTATCATTTTCAGAAAAGATGTCAAGAAAAAAGTTTCCAAGAGAACTATTTTAGTTTAAATTGACATTAGGCACTATTTTTTCTATAATAAGCACTAACTACTGTGGATAGAAATCCATTCACTCGATGAAGGGAGAAAACGTTCAAATGAAACCAGAAGAACAACGAGTTTTAGGAATCTTAGCAACCATTTTTGGAGCCATCGCACTTTTAGGGTCCTGGATTCCATTTATTAACTATCTATCATTTTTCATCGCCATCGTCGCATTTATCTTGGGGATTATCGGCCTTATCGTCAACCTCAAAAAACGAAAAACCATGGCCATTATCGGAACATCTCTCGCAGTTGCCTCTGTCGTACTTTTCTTTACGACTCAGGTACTGTACGCTAATGTCTACAAAGAGTTTGTCAGGGAGTTTAACCGTTCCTATAGAGAGGCAAGTTCCTCAATGGAACGCGAAGAAGAAAGCGACTTGACAGATGATAGCGCCTATCCCATCCCAGAGGAGGAAGAAGACGATAACTTCACTTGGACCCAAGAACAGTTCGACGCCTTAATCGAAGGTGACCTTGACAACAAAGGAAAAGGTGGTACCAACTACAAGGATATTATCAAAAAACACGGACTACCAGACTCCGAATTTGACTCCACTATCGGAGGTTATAATACGAGAAAAATCACCTATATCTCCATTGGAGACAAGATCAAGACCGTTACCTTAACTTTTGCAAAACAGGACAATGGACAGCTCTTGCTCGTCCAAAAACATGCAGTCGGTCTAGGTCTAGAAAAAAGCAAGAAACAAAACGATTCTGAAACCAGAGTTTAAGTTCAAATATCAAAAAAAACGAACAGCTAGTAAAACTGTTCGTTTTTCTATTAGAATCCATCTACGTTTGTGTAGATCTTTTGTACGTCTTCGTCGTCCTCAAGAACGCTGTAAAGTTTTTCAAAGGTTTCAAGGTCTTCGCCTGACAATTCCACTTCAGACTGAGGAATCATTTCCAATTCAGTCACTTGGAATTCTTCGATGCCAGACTCACGAAGGGCAACGATAGCCTTGTGGAGATCTGTTGGAGCAGTGTAAACAGTAATTGTTCCTTCTTCTGCTTCTACATCGTCCACATCCACATCTGCTTCGAGCAAGAGTTCAAAGATGGCATCCGCATCTTCACCAGCAAATACGATCACACCCTTGTTGTCAAAGAGGTAAGAAACCGAACCTGAAGCACCCATGTTTCCGCCGTTTTTACCAAAAGCTGCACGGACATTAGCTGCGGTACGGTTGACGTTTGAAGTCAAGGTATCCACAATCAACATAGAACCATTTGGTCCAAATCCTTCGTAACGTCCTTCTGTAAAGGTTTCGTCTGTGTTTCCTTTTGCTTTATCAATCGCTTTATCGATAACGTGTTTCGGCACTTGGGCTTGTTTCGCACGGTCGATAACGAATTTCAAAGCAGTGTTTGATTCTGGGTCTGGATCCCCTTTTTTAGCTGCTACATAGATTTCTACACCAAATTTTGCATATACTTTAGAGTTAGCTCCATCTTTAGCCGTTTTCTTGGCTACGATATTGGCCCATTTACGTCCCATTAGGAATCTCCTTTTTTCACATTTTAATCTTTCTTATTATAACACAAGTTTTTTCGATTTTCACTAGAGGAAATGGATTTTGTTCAGCAAACCCAGCTAGTATTGTCCTTTGGCTGCCAAGATTGCCTTGCCTTCTTTTATCAGGGGATGGCGGAAAAGTGAAAAGTACAGTTGTGTAGTCATGGCAACCCAGATAAGGGGTTCACAAAGGATAACCCCCCTATAGCCTGCCCAAGGGATAATCAAAACCACAAAAACGATTTTCCCGATGAGTTCTATAAAGCTGGAAACTAGAGGAAGGACTTTCTGCCCCAAGCCCTGCAAGCAATTACGATAAATCAGCAAGAGGCTCAAAATCGGATAAAAGACTGAACTGATTTGCAGGTAGAGGCTACCATTTTCTACCAAGTAAGTATCTGTCGAACTGGCCAAGAAAGAAACCAAACTAGGACTGGCAAAAAAGAGGAAGATACAAACAAAACCTGCCCAGGACATGCTCAGGCGACTCCCAATACCAAGTCCTTGAACAATGCGGTCTGGTCGCTTGGCCCCGAGATTTTGAGAGGCAAAGGTCGTCATAGCAGAAGAAATAGCAGTCATCGGAAGGAGAGCAAAGGCCATAATCCGTCGAGCTGCTGTTTGTGCACTAATAATCACAGCTCCAAAAGTATTGACAGAAGACTGTAAAATCACGCTACCAATGGACACAATCGAACTCATCAGACCCATGGCCAAACCTTGTTCTAAAAGATCCGCGTACAAGGCCTTGTTCCATTTAAAATGCTTGAGTTGAGGGAGCAGTTCTGGAACACTCTTGCGGATATAATAAAAGCAGAGAACCGCTGATAAGCCTTGAGAGATAATGGTAGCAAGGCCCGCAGATTGAACTCCCAGATGCAGTTGCGTAATAAAATACAAATCTAGAACCACATTAACCAAAGCAGAAAAAATCAGAAATCCAAGAGCTGCTAGACTGTCTCCAATGGATCGCAACAAGCCTGCAAAAAGATTATAGGCAAAGCTGACACCTACACAGGTCACAATCATAGAAATATATTGATAGGATTGAGGAAGGATTTCTGCAGGGGTATCTAAATATTGCAAGAGTGGATACAGACCGACAAATCCCATCAGCATGATCACAATGCTCAAAAGAACACCTAAAATCCAAGTTGCTGCTACTGCTTCCTTGATTTTAGTGAAATTACGAGCCCCATAATAGCGGGCAATGACGATCCCCATCCCATTGCCAACACCAAGCGTAAAACCTATAATCAAATCAAAAATGGCAGTTGTCGCCCCTACTGCAGCCAAAGAATCTTGACCAAGAAAACGCCCAACAATCAAGACGTCAGCTGTATTATAGAGTTGTTGGAAAATATTTGACAGCAAGATTGGAAAGGCAAAGCTTAACAGCGCAGGAAGAATAGGACCATGTATCAAGTCCACGGATCGTTTCTTATTCATAAAGCTATTATATCAGCTTTCTAATGGAGCGACAAGACTCTGTCACTAAGTTTGAAATCAATTGCTTACAGAGAAACAATTTGCTATAATCAAGAAAAGGAGGTCATTTATGAGTTTGACCAGTCAATTAATTACCGATGTATTTCCTGATCTTGATAAGGTTGAGAAGCTAAACAAGGAAGCATTCCCCGAGGAAGAACGAGTTCCTCTGTCAGAGTTTTTACGCTATCAGGACCGAGAAGACGCCCACTTTTTTGCTTTTTATAACCAAGAAGAGTTTGTCGGCTTTGCTTTTGCCATCTCCAATCCAAAGGCCTTCTATATCAGTTTTTTTGCCATTATGCCCCACTTGAGAAGCCACGGGTACGGAAAGGAAATCATCGAAAAGCTGACTGATTTTTACCAGCGAACCATGTTATTGGAAGTCGAGCGATTGGATGAAGAATGCGATAACTTGGAGCAGAGGAAGGCTAGAATGGACTTCTATCGCCAAAATGGCTTTAAATCAGCCAACGCTTTTCTAGAGTACGATGGTTTGAGTTTTGAAATTCTCTACCGAGGCGACTATTTTGACGAAGAGGCCTATCGCGACATCTTCCAAAAGCTACAGAATGAACATTATTTTGACTTTCATATAGAGTATCGTCGTTTTAGTGACCATTAAACAGGACTTATCCTTCTGGTGAAAAACCTCTCTTTTTCGATAGAAGCTACATATAAAAACGCATGCAATCTACGATAACATGCATTTTTTATTTTCAACTGATCAGAATAAACTTTTATTCTCTATGGCTTAAGCTTCTGCATTGCCTTCTGGAAGAAGGAAGTAGAGAACAGCATAAACTAAGACTCCAGCACCACCAAGTAGGGTGAAGATGATCCAAAGTGCACGAACAAGTGTGTGGTCCATGTTAAAGTAGTCAGCGACACCAGCACAAACACCAGCAATCTTTTTGTCTTGTACATTACGAACAAGGCGTTTTTCCATTATAGTAGTCTCCTTTTTATAGAATGATTTAATTTTATCATCAAATTAAAAAAATTGCAACAGTTTTTTTAATTTTTTTGATTAAATACTCTTTTATTACGCTTTTGAAGCTTATGGAGACTTAATAATTAAACATAAAAAGCAGAGAAAGACTTCTCCGCTTTTATTTTTAATCTTCAATTTCGATTTCAAGTCCGTCGCCTAGGTCAAGCGTTACTTCTTGGTTGGGTGCTAGATCTTCCGAAACAGAGGTAGGAGTTGTCCCTTCTTCATCTTCAATCAAACCATATTGAACACGGACTTGGTGGTCAATGGCATCAAAGATTTCTGGGTGATCCGCCAAGTATTTCTTAGCATTTTCAGATCCTTGTCCGATTTTTTCACCCTTGTAAGAGTACCATGCTCCCGCTTTTTGGATGATATCGAGATCACTTGCAATCTTCAAGAGCTCACCAGTCTTAGAAATCCCTTCTCCATACATGATTTCAACAAAGGCTTCCTTAAATGGTGGAGCCACCTTGTTTTTCACGACCTTGATCTTGGTTTCCTTACCGACATTGGTATCTTTTTGGTCACCAGTTCCCTTGATTTGCGTGCTTCCACGAACATCCAAACGGACTGAAGCGTAGAATTTCAAAGCACGTCCACCAGGTGTTGTTTCTGGATTTCCAAACATTACTCCAACTTTTTCACGCAATTGGTTGATAAAGATAGCAATTGTTTTGGTTTTATTGATAGAAGCTCCTAGTTTACGCATGGCCTGGCTCATCATACGAGCTTGCAAACCAACGTGGCTGTCTCCAATATCCCCATCAATTTCTGCACGAGGTACAAGGGCCGCAACCGAGTCGATAACGACAAGGTCAACTGCACCTGAGTCAATCAATTTTCCAGCAATTTCAAGACCTTGCTCTCCTGAGTCTGGTTGTGACAAGAGCAATTCGTCAATGTTCACACCAAGGGCTGCAGCATAGGCTGGGTCAAGAGCATGTTCCGCATCGATAAAGGCTGCAATACCACCTTCTT
The DNA here is from genome assembly GCA_963554735.1 of Streptococcus oralis. Taxonomy (GTDB): domain Bacteria; phylum Bacillota; class Bacilli; order Lactobacillales; family Streptococcaceae; genus Streptococcus; species Streptococcus oralis_CX. The sequence goes on along the minus strand of CAUVSV010000019.1, from coordinate 5,570 downwards.
TCTGTGCTTGCGCAACAGCATGAAGAGCAACCGTTGTCTTACCAGATGATTCTGGTCCATAGATTTCGATGATACGTCCTTTAGGATAACCACCTGAACCAAGGGCAATGTCAAGAGCCAATGAGCCTGAGCTCATCACTTGAACTTTTTGCTCCGCGCGCTCACCCAAGCGCATGATTGAGCCTTTACCAAAGTCTTTCTCAATCAATTTAAGAGCATCGTTCAATGCCTTTTCACGGTCTGCTCCAAATTTTTTCCCAATTTCATCTAATTTTTTTGTTGGTTTTTTCGCCATTTTGTTCTCCTATATTCTACTGGTCCTTAGACCTATCTTTCATTATACCAAAATTTAGTCACTTAATAAAGCCTTGCGAACTAGGTTAAAAGCATGCATGACCGCAATCTGTCGAACATCTGCTCGACTCCGTCCTGCGATATTAGCCTTGATCACCTCTATCCCTTTTTCATGTGCCAGTCCAATAAAAACTGTACCAGCCGGATGCCCCTCTAGGCTATCTGGCCCAGCTACACCTGTCAGACTGACTCCATAATCAGACTGAGTCTTGATCCGTGCCTGCTCTGCCATTTTTCGAGCCGTAAACTCTGAAACAACCCCGTGTTCTTTTAGTTCTTGCTCGAAAATATCCAACATCTTGGACTTTTCTTCTAGGCTGTAAGTGACAAAACCGCCATTAAAGATTGCTGAAACGCCCGAAAAGTCTGCTAATGTCGCTTGAAAGAGACCTGCCGTCAAGCTTTCTGCCGCAGTAATGCTTTTCTGTCTCTTCTTTAGCTCTTCTACAACGACACTTGCGAGGCTGGTTTCTTCCCCATATCCATAACAGATGTCTCGTAAAGAAATTCCCTCGAAAGTTTGGCGACTCAAGATTTGATTTTCTAGGATGTCCAGTGCTTGATCAGCCTTTTCTTGACTGACTGCTTTTGTAGACAAACGCAAGGTCACTTCTCCCGTCTTGGCATACGGCGCCAAAGTCGGATCGGTTTGATGGTCAATCAAATCCGCCAAAATGGTTACCAACTGACTCTCCCCAATTCCAAAGAAACGGAGCACTCGTGAGTACAGTTTGGTTCCTGTCATCAGCATGGGCAAGAGTTGATTTAAGACCATGGGTTTCAACTCACTTGGCGGTCCTGGAAGGACCACGTAGGTCACTCCATCCACTTCCGAAACCCCTCCTACTGCTAAACCTGTCTCATTTGGCAGTGGAGTCGCCCCTTCTACAATTTGGGCTTGGCGCTCATTATTCGGTGTCCGAGCATAGTCAGGTCTATGAGCAAAGAAAATATCCAGTTTCTCTTGTGCTTGAGGGTCAAACACTAGATCTTTTCCTAAAAATTTAGCCAGAGTTTGTTTGGTCAAATCATCCTCAGTTGGTCCCAAGCCCCCTGTCAAAATCACAAGATTACTACGTTGACTCGCAATCTCCAGCAAGGACAAAAGACGAGCTTCATTATCTCCAACAGCTGTTTGGAAGTAGACATCTACCCCGATTTCAGCTAGTTTCTCTGATAAAAACTGAGAATTGGTATTAACAATCTGCCCTGTTAAAATTTCTGTTCCAACAGCAATAATTTCTGCTTTCATGTTTCCTCCTACTTATCTATTCGAATTTTTTTGAAAAAATCGCAGGAAATTTCCCACGATTTGATTCTTTTCTTATTCTGCTTCTTCGTTTGAAGCGTTCGTACTGGTTGAAGGTGCTGTCCGACCAAAGGCTGTTTCGTACAGTACCGCATTGGTTTCCAATTCTGTCACTGGCTCTTTACCTAGTGAACGACGCAAGAGATTTTGCATCTCGAGCATATGTTCTGAAGTGACAATCTGATAAGAAATTCCCTGTAGCTCAGCATCTTCCCCACGCAATTGATGCGTTTCGATATTCTTGAAAGAATCTTGATAGCCGAGCAATTGTGGAATGCTCTTAGCTGACAAGTCCACATTGGTCTGCATGTTATCACTCAAAGCTTTGAGGATACCTTGATAATGACTCACACTGTTTAGGCTCAAAACCTTCTCAACGATCTTTTGAATGACTTCACGTTGACGTTTTTGACGACCATAGTCTCCCTCTGGGTCTTGGTAACGCATCCGTGAATACACCAGGGCTTCCTCCCCATTCAAAGTTTGTTCTCCAACACCAATGGAAATCTTATTAAACTCTTCTTGGTCAGCAATCGAAATCGGGAAACCGAGTGTATTGTTGACGGTGATCCCACCAACTGCATCCACCAATTGTTGAAGTCCCTGCATGTTAACCATCACATAGCGGTCAATATGGATATTCATCATCTTTTGAATAGTAGAAATTGCAAGTTCCGCACCACCATTAGCATAGGCCGCATTGAGTTTGGCTTCCTGAACTTGGCCATTTCCAGTCTCAATCTTGGTCAAAATATCCCGTTCCAAACTCATCATAGTGGTTTTCTTTGTTTTGGGATTAACAGTCAGGAGAATCATGGAATCACTATTTCCCGCCCACGGGTCTGTACGTTCCACGTTTCCCGTATCTACCCCCATCAAGAGGATGGTCAGTGGCTCCGTCGCTTCGATAACGTTGGTTTCTTCCCCGATTTTTTTGTAAGTCTTTTTACTTAGGGTTTCTGTTCCCTGTTGGTAGATGGTATAGCCATAAACCGCTACACCTAAAACTGTTACAGCTAGGAAACCTAGCACCATTCCAATTAATTTTTTAATCATCTTGTTATTCATTTATCAGCTTGCCCATAAGACAAACATCTAAAAATATCCCTTCTGCTAAATAGGCTCCTCTTTCTTGTAAGCCTTCTGTGATAAATCCCATTTTTGAATAGAGGTGGATAGCAGCCTCGTTTCGTTTTTGTACACTAAGTTGCAAACGGCGCAAGACACCACTGGCTTTAGCCCACTCGATGCCTTCTTCTAGAAGTATAGTTGCCAAGCCTTGGTTCCAAAATTTCTTGCGAACTGCTAGAAAAACATCACCGATATGTCGAACTCTTAAATGTTGGTCCGCTGTGATATTTAAAACTCCTGCAATCTCATCATTCAGTAAGGCGAGGAGAGTAATTTGATTCTCTGATGCAGCTTGTTTTTCGATAAAAAGAGCCATTTCAGAAACTGTCATCATGATACCATTTTCATCCAAGCTGGTAAAATCTGTCTCTTGACCAACACAATCTAAAAATGCAATTAAGGCTGTAGCATCTGAAATCTCTGCCTCACGAATACACAACTCATACTCCATCTTGAAGCTCCTTGATGAGTTGTTCAGCCCGAGAGCCATGAGCCGTAAAATGAAGAAAACGACCCTCAGCTTCTTTCAAAATTTCCAACTCCAAGTAAGAATCTGGTAAATCTTCACCCAAAAGATGCCCCCACTCAATAACAGTCACACCACCACCGAAGAGAAACTCATCCAAGTCAATAGAATCAGCATCACCTTCGATACGGTAGACATCCAAGTGGTAAAGTGGCAAACGCCCTTCGTACTCTCTGACAATGGTATAGGTTGGACTTTTAATCATTTGACGGATATCCAAGCCCTTAGCAAGGCCTTTTGTAAAGGTTGTTTTACCCGCTCCCAACTCTCCAGTCAAGATCAGAACATCGTCTTTTTGAAGCAAATGACCTAATCTTTCTCCGAGAGCTAGAAGCTCTTCTTCATTTTTTGTGTACATGCTACTATTATACCAAAAAGTTTTCTTTTATGTGAATTTTCTTTATGGACTTACTATAACAATTTTAAAAGATTCTCCTCCACTTAAAAGAATACAACTATTGAAAAAACAAACAGGATATCCCGAATCAGGTGTCCATAAAAGGAGATTTCCCTTTGAATACATTTTGGAAAAAGGAAACGTGCGCATAGAAAACCGACAATGATATAAAGGAAAATCGAGGAAATCACTAAGGGATTCCTCAAGAAAACCATCGTAGCTAGAACGGAAATGACGACTGTTTTCTTTTTATTTAGGCGATTTTCTATATCGCGAAAAATTTTATCAAAAGGTAAGAAAATCAATAGATCTACTCCTAGCAAGAAAAAGAAGGAGGGTAAAAAGAGGTCAACCAATTCCTGCTGCAATTTGCTAGTGGTTTGGATGCTTTCTGAGAGAACCAGACAGGTTGCCAGAAGATTGACTACTAAAAGGAGGCAATAAACAAGACTCACTTTCTTTTGAACATGTAAAATACTATGTCTAGACTGGTCTGCTGTATGGAAATAATTTATCCCAGCACAAAGAACAGAAATCCCTACTATCAAAATCAAAAAATAAGCATTGGTCTGTTTTAAAGATAAAAAGGTTTCTTTCCATAATAGACAACTACTAAAACTAATCTGGACGACTGCAATCAGTAACAATAGGCGAATTGATTTTACCATTTCTTTTCCCTCCCTATATGGGATTATACCTTGTGAGGAGTTTGAAATGATTGTTTCCGCCTCAAGTGTCCATTTTTTGTGCTCAACTGACCAAAAAACAGCTCTGTTGTGTACAGAACTGTTCTTTTACCAGTCTAATCCTTAAACCAGAGAGCAATTTCACGTTTTGCAGAAGCTTCCGAATCGGAGCCGTGAACTACATTTTGAATGGCTTGATTGTCTCCTGCAGCCTTGGCAAAATCTCCTCGGATAGTTCCTGGCAGAGCTTCTTCTGGACGAGTAGCCCCCATCATGGTCCGCCAAGTTTCAATCACTTTCGGACCTGATAGAATGCCCACCACTACTGGTCCTGAAGTCATAAACTGACGGATAGGAGGATAAAAACTTTTTTCAACCAAGTCTTGATAGTGTTGATCAATCAAAGCTTCTGAAACTGCTGAACGTAACTCTAATTTTTCGAGTTTGAAACCTCGTTGCTCCATTCTTTGCAGAATTTCGCCAACCAGCCCTCTTTTCACACCATCTGGCTTAATGATAAAGAATGTTTGTTCCATACGGACACCTCCTTGGCATTTTAGTTCTTCTATTCTACCATACTTTATGAAAAAGTGGGAAAATTTTCTGAAATAAAACAAAGAGAACCCAAAGGTTCTCTTGTTTGCTTTTATTCTACTGTTTCTTCAACTTGGATTTCCACAACTTCCTCTACAGGAGCAAGTTCTGCCTCTTCTTGTTCTGGAGCCAGATATTCTGCTTCATTGATAGCTTGTGGTTCAAGGTTACGGTAGCGAGCCATACCAGTACCAGCTGGGATGATCTTACCGATGATAACATTTTCCTTGAGTCCAAGGAGATGATCTTTCTTACCACGGATGGCCGCATCTGTAAGGACACGAGTTGTTTCCTGGAAGGAAGCCGCTGACAAGAAACTATTGGTTTCAAGTGAGGCTTTGGTGATTCCCATAAGAACTGGGCGACCAGTCGCTGGAACTCCACCTGCGATAAGAACATCCTTGTTAGCATCTGTAAAGTCGTTGATATCCATGAGGGTACCCATGAGAAGGTCGGTGTCACCTGGATCCATGACACGAACTTTACGGATCATTTGACGAACCATTACCTCGATGTGCTTGTCACCGATTTCTACCCCTTGGCTACGGTAAACTTTTTGTACTTCACCGAGAA
>CAUVSV010000018.1:0-35069 GCA_963554735.1 Streptococcus oralis | reverse complement strand
AAATACAGTCTGGAACTGTAAAAAATACAGGTCAAGAACTGCAAAAAATACAGTCAATCAAGACTGATAATATCAAGACTAATATATCAAGACTTAATGAACCAGAGGGTGCTGGTGATAATACTTTATATAGTATAGAGGACGCACCACCACAAAATGATTTAGGAATTGTTCACGATTGGATTTTTTCAGAGTTTGGACGATATCCTACACCATTTGAAATTGAGGATTTAAAGTCATTCTTGCAAGACCATAGCAAAGAAGTTATCAAGTTAGCCATCAAGGAATGTGTAGGAAATGGAAAGCCATACTTTAAGTATCTTGATAGCATCTTGAGAGACTGGAAGCAGAAAGGTCTTACAACGGTTGAGTTGGTCGAGAATAGGCAGAAGCCCACTCGGTCAAACAATAAGTCGAACGGTCGCTTGAAATTGTCAGATGATGGATTTGATCCACGACTTGGATTTTAGGGGGTGCGTATGCAAGTAGTATCAAGCAAAGAGTTGCAAGAAAGAGCCTTACAGATTGAGACATTGAAACAGCAATGTCCGAAACATGAAGGGGTCTATATGTGGCAGTCAGTCAATCCTTGCACTCACAGAACCCTGACCTATTGTCCTGAATGTGTTCAAGAGACCATCGACCAGAACGCAAGCGAGCAGTTAGCTATTGCGGAAGCTCAAATCAGAGATACAAGGTCCTACTCTCTCTTTATGAAAGAGAGTATCATCCCAAACGATTTGAAAAATGCGACTGTTGGGAATTTTGAAATCCATACAGAGCAGGATGCAGAAGCTGTCAATTTCGCTAAGCGTGTAACGGCTGACTATGTGAAAGAGCGATATGAAGGAAATACGATTATCTCTGGACCGCCTGGAGTTGGCAAGAGCCATCTGGCCGTCGGGATAGCTAAAACCTTAAACGAGAGCTTTCAAATGCTTCAAGCTCGCAAGTCGGTCGTGTATATGCCGTCCATGGAGTTGTTCTCTCGAATACAAGAGGCTTTTCAATACAAGGACTCGAAATGGGAACAGCGCTCAGTCGTGAAATTTTTACAAAATGTTGATTTCTTGATTTTGGATGACCTCGGAAAAGAGTCGAGTGTTGGGAATGAAATCCGACAAGGCAATAACTGGATGCAAAAAATCCTGTATCAAATTCTTGAAAACAGGACGAATACAATTATCACAACTAATTTTGAGGGCAAGCACCTCAAAGAACTTTACGAGCAGAGTCTCGTTGACAGAATAACGAAAGGAAACATGAAAACAAATGCCTTTAAGTTCAGTAAAGACACAGCTTCGAGACGCTCCTTGTCAGCAAGTGACTACTAAAGAGCGTCAGCAGATTATTGATCAGTTTGAAAACCAATTTTACAGACTATCAACCCTGCTTAAGGAACGATTGCTGATTACGACAGACGAACGGTTCACCAATAAGATGAACGAGCTGACGTACTATGCGACAAATGGAAGTGTCTATACGACATGAAAATAAAAGCACCTGACGGCAATCAGGCGCATACTTAAATATTCAACATGATTATAACATGAAAGAGGTCAAAATGAAAGTCACAGTATATGCATACGGTCGTAAGCTAGAACCAGATGAACCAATTATCATCCCAGGAAATCACCGCTTCTATGACATTTGGAACGGAATTGCAAATGAAATGCTTGATAAAGAGGAAGAGGTAGCTTAATGAAATTACTTACTAAATTAAAACTCAGACTTGAAGGGATCATCAATGAAGTGAGTCTTGACTGGAGAGAGGTCGCAGTCGAACTTAACGAAGACCTTCTCGAAGAGCGCAAACGTCGCTTTGCTTTCGAGCAAGAAAACTACGATCTAAAACAACGATTAGCCATCTACAAAGAAAAAGAACAACTTAATTAAAAGGGAGAACAATAACATGATCAACGTACTAAAAGCAATCAAAACAATCAAAAAAATCAAACAACTTCAGAAAGCAATGCACGACGCAAGCGTAGCATTCCTACTTATGCAAGACCTCGGTTTGGTTCCTGATAGCGAAAAAGGAAGAGCCAGAGCTAAATCGTTTCATGATGTAAGCCACATGCTCAAGGACGTCCTGGACGGCAAGTCAGTAGATGAAGCCATGAAACGTCTAGATATTGAAGTGAAAATTGAAAAGGCGGAGCAGGAAGATGACCAGAATTGAACTTGAAAACCGTGTGTGGCTTTTGGCCAATCATGAAGAAAAAAACGAATTGCTGGATCTCGGGCTAACGTCAAAGGCCAGATATGTGAAGCGAGTTCTGGAACTTGGAAAGGTGTATGCTCATGTTTGATTACGACAGAGACATGATGCAACCACCCGAAGAACGAGAAGAACGCGACCCAGCGGACTATGTGTATATTGGATGCGGTCAGTATCGATATGTAGGTGATGAAATATGATTGAAGAACTACTTGCAGAAATCGACAACTGGCGAGCTGAATATATGCATCTCGGCCGAGAACTCGGAGAAATCATCAACGAACAACAAGATATTATTTTGAAATTGCAAAACAAAAACAGACGCTTGAAGCGTGAAAATTGGAATTTGAAGAAAACGAAAGGAAGAAAGAAATGACAAACGAACTAACACAGAAGCAAGTTACATCAAATGTTGCAACACGGATCGAAGCGATGAAGGGAGAAGGGCTCCTGATTGCACCGAATTATAGCGTTAGCAATGCGCTGAGTTCGGCATATTATGCTCTAAAAAACTCCAACAGTGGAAATTTGCTCCAACAATGCACTCAAGACAGCGTTTATAACGCATTATTAGAAATGGTAACCCAAGGACTAAGCCCGGCTAAAAAGCAATGTTACTTTATCAAATATGGCTCTGACGTCCAATTGAGAATGTCTTATTTTGGGACCATTAAAGTTACTAAAGATTTGCAAGAGGTGAAAGACGTTACTGCTAATGTTGTCTACGAAGGGGATACGCTAGAGGTATCAGTTGAAAACGGGCGTAAGAAGTTAGTCAAACATGAGACAGATTGGCAGAACGCAGATAATCCAATAATTGCTGCTTATTGCATCATCACTCGAACTGATGGGGAAGAGTTCTTTGAAGTCATGACTAAAAAACAAATTGACAAGTCATGGTCTAAGGCGAAAACGAAAAATGTCCAAATCGACTTCCCTGACCAGATGGCCATGCGTACGGTTATCAACCGAGCTGCCAAAATGTTTATCAACACAAGCAATGACAGCGACTTGTTCGCTGGAGCAATCAATAACACAATTGCTGACGAGTACGACAATGATCGTCAAATGAAAGAAGCTGAACCAGTGAGAGAAGAGGCTGAAACATTAGATAGTATCCTTGGAGCTTCTGAAGAAGTGACTGAAAAACCAAAAAAAGAGGTTATCAACCAGGAGTTGACGACCACAGATACAAGCTACCCAGCAGATGAAGTTCCAGATTTTGATCAAGAAACGGGCGAAGTAATTGATAAGGAGCCAGAAAATGGTCAAATGGACATGCTAGAAGGGGAGGATTTCTAAAATGACTGAAGAATTGAAAGATGTAACAGATAGCCTAGAACTCGTTCCAGTGACGGATTTAGAAGTCGGATTTGTCCTGAAAGCGGCTGAAATCGAAATCCAAGGAAAAGAGGTTTTGGAACAAGCTTTAGCAGCATATCAAAAGAAATACGCTGGCTATATCGTGACAGAAGAGACTTTGTCAGACGATACCAAGGTTAAAGATGAATTGGGACGAGTGCAACGCCAAATTGAGCAAGAACTCAAAAACCAACTAAAAGACTACTCTAGTCCGCTGGACGAAGTGAAAGCATGGGTTAATACTGTCCTAGACCCTATCAAAACTTTGCAGACGAACATCAAAGATCAGATTAAAGAATTTGAAGAGAGAGCGACAGAAGCTCGCAAGGAAACAGTCAGAGAAGCTTTTGAATCTGCAATCGCAGATAGCGGAGTTGATCTCGATATCAAGCTGTTTGCTATTTACTTTGACGATTTTAGCAAGAAAAAGTGTTTCATGGCTGACAATGTGCGAATCAATCAAGCGACCTCTAAAATGATCGCTGATTTGGTCGCAGAAGAAGCAGAAAAGAAACAACAACGTGAAGCTGGACTTATCCAGATAACAGAAGCAGCTGCCAAGGCCGGCTTTGGCCCAGTTGTCTATATCCGACTTTATGAAGGAGGCGCCAAGCTGGAGGATATCCTGCAGGCCATTTTAGACGATAAAGACCTAGCTGATAAAACCAAGGCGAAGGAAGAGCTTAAAAAGCGTATCGAGGAAATGACAGCCATTGCAGAGGATAATGATCTAGCTCCTCAAAAATACGCTGACATGCTCAAGGAAGGCAAGTCCGTTTTGGATGTTATCAATATCCTACACGCAGACGCAGCTGAAATGAGACAAGCTCAAGCGGAAGCAGAACGAAATACCCAGAATCAATCCTACACCCAAAATCAGCCAGAATTTGAGCCTGAAACGAGTTCGGAGGGTAATAGTGCCCACGAACAAGGAGTAGGCCAAAAATCGCAAAATATGGCTTCTGATGATGTGGCTAAAAAATATGGCTACAAATTTACTGTGGACTTGATTTTCCCAGCAGAGAACGCAAAGGAAATCAAAGAACAGTTCAAAGAATGGCTTAATTCTCACGGCGTTCGTTTTGAACCGAAGTCAAAATCAGTGAAGGTGGAAATGGAATGACACAAGATTTACTTGGCAAAGATTACTATTCAGCAGCTTCTGCACGTCGCTACTGGTCTATCTCGCAATATAAGCGATTTAGAGAGTGTGAAGCGCGAGCGCTAGCAGAGCTGGAAGGAGAATGGGAAGATCAAAGAGACAACACAGCCCTATTGGTCGGAAACATGGTCCACAGCTACTTTGAAAGCCCAGAAGCACACAAGAAGTTCATGGATGAAAATGCAGATGCCATGATTTCAAAAGCTGGAAAAACCAAAGGTCAGTTGAAATCCGACTTCTTGGTCGGCCAGCGCATGATTGAGCGACTGGAAGCTGATAAGCAGTTCATGGACTACTATGTCGGCCAGAAAGAGGTTGCTGTAACAGGCAAAATCGAAGGCGTGGAATTCAAAGGCAAGATTGACTGTCTCAATGTTGAAAAAGGGTATTTCGTGGATATTAAGACCACGAAATCTGACATTGATAGTATGGTCTGGATTCAGGATGAAGCAAGCGGACGAAATATTCAGGTCCGCTGGTTCGAAGCTTGGGGGTATGTTCTTCAGATGGCGGCTTACAAGAAGATGCTAGAAGAGAAGTACGGCAAAGAGTTCACCCCTATTATCTACGCAGTGACAAAAGAGCCGACTCCCGACACAAGGGCCATCGTCTTTCAGACCCAAGAGAAACTTGGCTATGAGCTGACTGAGCTGTCTATGCTGATTAAGCGACTTGATAAGGTCAAGCGAGGCGAAGAGAAGGCGAAGCCATGCGGTCATTGCGAATACTGCAAAACGAAAGCGCTGAGTCAACGTGTGGAGGTGGTCTGATGACTGATCCCCAAATTATGAGAGTCGATAGAGAAACATACAAGCTAGGCAAGCGGTCATCCCACTTTTGGTCTAGCAATAAAGAGTTGAAATTCTATGAGATTAGGTGTAACTGGGGTGTCAATAGACAGACACAGGCTTTCTATCATGTTTTGGCATATAGTCGCACCCAAGCCGAAGAAATGGCTGTGAAAGAATATGCAAGAACCCATTATATTACCGAAAAATGGGCAGTAATCTTTTAGAAAAAGCGAGGAAAGAATGAAAATCTATATTGAACAAGATGACGTAAAATTGAGTTTTGAACGAGCGCAGGAACTTGATTATCAAACCTTATTCAAAGCCTATCAGATGATCACAGGGTCTGACGAAATTCTTGAGGATTTAAGGCAGAAAGAGCCCGAGAATGCAGGGGCCGTTTTAAAAATTGATGCTGAGAAGTTAGCTGAAATTGATCCTGTCAATATCAAAGCAGCGAAGGACAAGTTATCTGCAAAATTTAGCGGAAGCACAGCGATTTCGCAGAAACCAAGCGAGAAGGTAGATGTTGATTTGCAATGCCCGTTTTGTGGATGTGCGAAGCGGTGGAAAGTCCCATCTTACTTTACATTCATGAATTGCCCTGACTGCCAAGGCTCAATTTTCTTGTCTTGGGCGACGGGAGTCAAAGGCGAATTGGATGACAATGGATTTTATTTCAGAGGGGACAGCCCGATGAAGTTCAAAGAGCAGACAGATGAATTCGAGGATATGTTTGCTGTTGAAAAAGCAAAATAACCCAAAACTAACTATTTCCAAAATGGAAACAACTCAAAATTAAACAAGCCGGGCATTCTTGTAAAACTGCGAACTAGAAAGCGTCAGTAAAGGTCATGTGACCTTGGACGAGCGACTGCCCGTATTTAGCCAAACTCACAACAGAGGCAGTCGCATTTTTTAGAAAATAAAAAAATGAAATTTCTAGATCTGTTTGCAGGTATCGGTGGCTTTCGTCTTGGTATGGAGTCCGCTGGTCACGAATGTATAGGATTTTGCGAAATAGACAAATTTGCAAGAGCTAGCTACAAAGCTATACACGATACGAAAGGAGAAATAGAACTACATGACATCACAGCAGTATCAGATGAGTCTATTCGAAGAATCGGACGTGTGGACATTATCTGTGGAGGATTTCCGTGCCAGGCTTTCTCGATTGCAGGAAACAGACGAGGTTTTGAAGATACTCGAGGAACTTTGTTCTTTGAGATTGCTAGGTTCGCATCTATTCTCAGACCTAAATATCTATTCCTTGAGAATGTCAAAGGACTCCTCAATCATGAAAATGGAATTACGTTTGAGACCATTATCTCAACCTTGGATGAATTGGGGTACGATGTGGAATGGCAAGTGCTTAACAGCAAGAATTTCGGAGTCCCCCAAAATCGGGAACGTGTGTTCATTATCGGACATTCTAGAAAGAGAGGTACCAGAAGAATTTTTCCTCTCTCAAGCACTGGCAGACAAGTTGATAAACATCAAGAGCAGTCAACAAATACCCTTACAACCAGATACCCAAACAGTCAAGGGGGCGGATCATACATTATTGAAAGTGAATCGCAGAAAGTAAAATCTATCGGGAATATCAATCCATCTGGCAACGGGATGAATGGAGAGGTTTATGAATCAACTGGCTTAGCTCCTACGCTCACAACGAACAAGGGAGAGGGTCAGAAGATAGCTATGCCTATGTTTACTTTAACTGCGCAAGATAAGCATGGAATCTTAATCGCAGGGAAATTGCCTGGAAATCATGACCAAAACTCACAGCGTGGTCATGGTTATAATCAAGGAGGAGAACATGATATCGCTCCTACTCTGACTAGCAATAGCTATCAAGAGAATAACCTAGTCAAAGTTGTAGACTTTTACAACAAAATCACAAAAGATGAGGTTGGAACATTAACATCAAGCGGGGGAGGTAGCACTGTTCGAGCTGGTAGTTTTGGAGTAACCGATGGCTATCGTATTCGCAAACTAACACCTCGAGAATGTTGGAGATTACAAGGATTTCCAGATTGGGCTTTTGACAAGGCGCAAAAAGTAAACAGCAACTCTCAACTATACAAGCAAGCAGGAAATAGCGTGACTGTGAGTGTTATCGCTGCTATCGCAAAGGAATTGAAATGAGGTGATAACTTGAAATTATTTCTCAACGAAGATTGTATGGATGTCATGAAAAGATATCCTGATAACTATTTTGATTTAGCTATTGTAGATCCACCATATTTTTCTGGTCCAGAACAAAGAAAATTTTATGGGAACAAAATCAGTCCCATAGGGGTCCATAGATTGTACGGCAAAACAACTAAATGGGAAGTTCCAGGAAAAGATTATTTTGATGAATTATTTAGAGTTTCAAAAAATCAAATTATTTGGGGCGTGAACTACTTCAACAACTACTCTTTCGGTTCTGGCCGTATCGTATGGGACAAGGTTAATACTCATTCAAGTTTTTCAGATTGTGAGTTAGCGTACTCCAGTTTACATGATAGCACGCGCTTATTTCGCTATATGTGGAATGGTATGATGCAAGGGAAGTCAATATCCGAAGGTCATATCCAGCAAGGAAACAAGGCTTTGAATGAGGTCAGAATTCATCCAACCCAAAAACCCATCAATCTTTATTTCTGGTTACTGCAGAACTACGCAAAAGACGGAGATAAGATTCTTGATACTCATGTCGGTTCAGCAAGTAGCTTGATTGCTTGTCAGGAGTTAGGTTTTGAATATGTTGGTTGTGAGCTTGACAAAAACATTTTCAACTTTGCTCAACAGAGACTTGAAAATTATAAGTCACAAATAAAATTATTTTAAAGGAGAAAAACAAATGCTTAATAAAATTGATATACCAGGAACAACTATCACACTCGAAATCGTAGATAAGAATATCACGATTACAAACAAGATTGAATATGATATGCAGATGCATTTCAGAAATACGGACGCAGATGCTTCTCTTGACACAAGTGGCGACGTGTTCGAGCCTCTCTATTGGCTAGACATCAGGGTAACACCGAAAACGCCGACAGAGTATCATACAAGCCTTGGAGTCAAGAGAGAAAAACGCCACTTGGCCGAACTTCAGAAATTCTTTGAGTTCATCGAGAACAACAAGCGCAATCTCTTTGACCTCTGTGGAATCAAGGGAGAGTTGCAATGAAATCTCTGACATTATCGTTAGACATTTCTACTACTGCGACAGGATGGGCCGTGTTTCACGGCTCTGACCTTGTCCAGAGTGGTGTCTTAAAACATAAGAGCAAGTCATTCTTTGAACGTGGGCGCTTCATGGCTAGCGAATTGCGAGCCATTCAATCAAGGGCGCTCCAAAAGTACGACTGCCATTTTGAATCGATTGTGGTCGAGAAGAACTCGGTCATGGGGCCAAATCAACAATCTATGATTAGTATTGGCATTGTGACTGGAATTATCCTTGGACGGTTGATTGCTGACAATGTTTATTTTGTGAACGTGTCGACTTGGCGCAAGTATTGGAAGTTCAGCTATAAAGACCGAAGCAAGAAATCAATGAAGCTGCAGGCGGTTGCTAAGGTTGCGGATAAATTTAACCTAAACGTTAAAGACGACGAGGCTGATGCGATTTTGATTGGTTCCTATTTCGTGAACCAAGGGCGTGAATTCGGTGAGCTAGAAAGTCACAAGATAAGTTAAAGGAGCTGGAAGATGAATGTTAAAAAACTAATCGAAAAAATCGAAGGTTTAAATAAATTGTATGGAGAAAAGTTTTATGTTGCTTTGGATGATGTTTTGGATTTAGTGAAACAACTAGACGAACCCGAAAAAGTCACAATCCCACAGTTTGTTGCTGATTGGCTGAAAGAAAACGATTTGCGAGAAGAAACGCTTGGTGAACAATCTATTTTTGATGCTGTGGATAATCTTGCGCATGGCTCAAAAAATGGTTACTACAGCGATGTTAAGCGTTGGATTGATGAGAACGGAGATCTCTTCGCCCGTGCATGGCTTGACGGCTACACAGTAGAAGAGGAGAAAAAATACAAAATTACACTTCTAAACCGAAACGACGGGGACTTATATCTCGTTAACCAAAATGCAGATTTAGCAGATAAATACGGACATTTTTCTCCCGTAGTGCTCCTTTTTACAAAATGCACTAATTTTTCAAAAAAGTGCTACGAACTCACGAAAAAGGAAGTAGTTTCGTATGATTTCGGCTGGGTATTCGATTGCCCAGGGGTACAGATTGAGGAGGTGAAGTAGATGGAATTTTTACTTACAAGCACATCAGGGGAAGTTGAAAAACAAATCCCTAACACCACAATTAAAAAATACACAAAAATAGAAGTTAGATGCTGTTCGACATTTGAAGAATTTGATAAGAAATTTTCTAGGAGCGAAGGCACTTGGCTTTCTAAAGGAGTGAACCACAAAACATCTAAAAGACGAATACAAAGAGAATTCCCGAACGGAGCAGAGGGGCATTTTATCGAAATCAATTCGATAGAGGAGTTGCTAGAATTTCAGAGAAAAGTTGGAAGTGAGCTAATAATTACTTCTGCTACTAATAATGAATCAATTCCAGCTATTGAAATTTATAACTATTACAGGGAGTGAACATGAAACGATTCATAGTTATCTGGATTCTGTTATCTGCTGGATTGAACATCTGGCAGATGGACAGGATTCGGAATTTAGAAGAGAAGAAGCCTTTGGTTTTATACAAAACTGATAATCAAGGGGCTGAGATATTTGGGCGTGTCGTTGAGAAAGGACGACATGGCAAGTTATACACGATAACGGTTCGTGATTACGGGGTATTCGTAGTAACGAAGGAAGTGTATGATAATGTGAAAGTTGGGGATGAGGTGAGGTTATGATACCAAGATTTAGAGCGTGGGATAAGCACGGACACAAGATGTTTGCTAATGACGAATTGATTATCTGGAATGGCAATGTCTATGCGAATGATAGCGAAAAGCTTACCTGTAACAATTTAAAAGGATGGTCGATTGATGAAGAATATCTAATGCTATCAACAGGTATTAAAGATAAAGTAGGAAATGAGATATTTGAAGGAGATATTTTAATTACAAATGCTCATGCAAGTATTGTATCTTTCGGGGAATATACATATTTTGAAGATGTCGATACAGAGGTCACAGAGGTTGGATTCTATTTATCATATCTCAATGTATCACCTGCAACTTACTCACCTTTCGAAAAATTCTTTTGGGAGAAATGTCAAGTTATAGGAAATATTCATGAAAATGAATTGGATTTGATTATGTACGAGTCTTGGAAATTCAATAAGGAGATGGAAGATGAGACCTAAAAAATATCCATATTCAGGAAAAAGAAAAAGGCAAGAAAAGCCTTCTGATGTAAAAATACCTGCATTAGTTGTCTTTCCTAACGTAGCTTTTAGAAAAGACTTACTCAAACACGTTTTCTCAGTTGTCAAACAACATGACAACGCTACAATCATTTACTTCAGAATTCCAAAAGTATTCGGATACGAGGAGGAAAGAGCAAAAGTACATCTAAGCTATGAAAAGACGATGAGGATACTCAATAGCTACTAAAAAAATAATTTTTTGGAGGTAAAGAAATGACACTAATTGATGAGGTGAAACGATTAAATTCAGAGAGTCACGCTAAATGGTTTGAGAGGTATTTTAAGGAATACGACCTAGAACACAAAATAAAAGTATCAGCCCAGCAAGGCTATACAGGTCATTTAATTAATGTGTTATCGGTTAGAGATGAATACATTAAACGTCGCTTAGATGATACAAAGACGATAGAAGCAATAAAACAGTTGCTAGGGCCAGGTTTTTTAGTGGAATACAAACTATACTATTCTAAAGATTTATTCAGCGGTTCTGAGTATGTTTCTGACAAGAAAATTCATATTTCTTGGGCATAAAAAAAGCTAAGACACTCTCTGTCTCAGCTATAATCTCAATAATATTATTATACCACAAAAGGAGACAGAGAGTGAATAAGGCTAAAGAGCTCTTGAAAGAGTTGCAGGATCTGGACATGGACATCCAAAGCCGTATAGATGAAATCAATGAGCTTGAGGCGGGTTTGCTCTCAAGCCCCAAGTGGACAGACGTTAAAGTCCAAGGTGGTCAAGCTAGAAAAGTTGATGACGTCTATACTCAGCTTGTAGTGATGAAACAGGCTATAGAACAGGATACTAAAGAGGTTATCAACAGAAAGCTTGAGCTTGGCAGGATGATCAACAGGCTTAAAAATCCAAAAAGCAGGTCTGTCCTTAGAATGACTTACATTACTAAGACCTACATTGAGGATATTTGCGACAATTTGAGAATTAGTAAGGCAACTTATTACAGATTACGCAAACAGGCTGAGTCTGAACTAGAGGAGACTATCATAGACAAAGTGAGCTAAAGTGAGTGCGCATGAAGTCTAAAATCTGTTAAAATGGTAGTATCAAGAATTAAACAAAGGCACCTTAGGCGGCAGCCTAGAAAAGCTTCTGAAAAACTGCTGGCTTGGGTTACCAGTGGCGATAGAGTAGGATGTTTTAATATCGCAAAAAAGACTACACAAAATAAAAAAGGAAAAAGTAATTTCTAATTAACACGCAAGTCTGTAGTCTACTTGCAGTTGGAACGTAGCTCAGTTGGTAGAGCGCCTAGTTGAAGCCTAGGAGGCCACTGGTTCAATTCCAGTTGTTCCCGTTGTATCTCTGTGAGTAGCTATCACAATAGGGGTACAGGGCGGTAATTAGATTTAGGCTAATTAACCTGTAGGACAGAGATAAAGTAGCGCTATATAAGGCTCTGGTGGGGGAGGCACCCACTTACCGCATACAGTCACTCTTTGAGTGGCTTTTTATTTTGTCGAAAGGAGGTAGTCCGGTGAGTGGATAAATTAACCCCAAAACAAGAGCTATTTGTCCAAGGGATAATCTCCGGGCTATCTCAAAGACAAGCGTATAGACAGGCTTTTTCAACTTCTAAAAAGTGGAAAGATAGCACGGTCGATGTTAAAGCAAGCGAGCTTCTTCAAAATGGTAAGGTTTTGGTAAGGTATCGTGAGTTGCTCAAACAGTTCTCGAACATGTCTCTATGGTCCAGAGAACAGGCTTTTAATGAGTATGAATGGCTTAAAAACAAGGCTAGAGCAAGTATCGAGAATGAAGGTATTAGACAAGCTAATTCAAACGCCTTTCTTTCTGCTTTGGACGGCATGAATAATATGGCTTGGAAAGACTTTGAGTTGACAGATGAGAAAATCAGACAAGAGATTGAATTGCTCAAAATCAAGATTGAGAGAAATCAAGACTCTAAGTCCGATACTACTCTCATGGAAGCTCTCTTAAATGCGGTAAAAGGTGGTGATGAGGTTGAAGATTGATTTTTCAAACAAACAACTCAACATCATTCGCAGACCGTTCAACTATGAGCTTGAGGTCAACGAGGGCACGCCTCGAAGTGGTAAGACAACCGCTGGTCATTTCAGATACGCAAGATATTTGATTGAGTCACCAGACGAAAACCATTTGATAGCTGCATACAATCAAGAGCAAGCCTACCGTCTATTCATTGATGGTGACGGTACAGGTCTAATGCATATCTTCGACGGTAATTGCAAAATCAAGCATGATGAGCACGGAGACCACCTCTTAATCAATACCCCCAGCGGAACTAAACGAGTTTACTACAAAGGTGGAGGTAAAGCCAATAGTGTAGGTGCTATCACTGGTATGTCCTTAGGCTCGGTAGTTTTTTGTGAAATTAACCTACTGAACATGGACTTTATCCAGGAGGCATTCAGACGGACGTGGGCCGCTAAACTACGCTATCATCTAGCTGACCTTAACCCTCCAGCACCACAACATCCAGTTATTAAGGATGTATTTGATGTCCAGAACACACGCTGGACCCATTGGACGATGGACGACAATCCAATTCTGTCTGAAGAACGCAAACAATCCATCATTCAATCACTGAAAAAGAATCCTTATCTCTACAAGAGGGACGTGCTCGGCCAACGTGTAATGCCTCAGGGCGTTATTTACGGCCTATTTGACCTTGAAAAGAACATCAAGGACAACTTGGTAGGCGAACCTATGGAAATGTATTTCAATGGCGATGGTGGGCAATCTGACGCCACCTCGATGTCTTGTAACATCGTTACTAAGCACAGAGAGGACGGCAGAACATTTTTTAGGCTCAATCGTGTAGCTCATTACTATCATAGTGGTGCTGAGACTGGCCAAGTAAAGGCTATGTCCACCTACGCTGTCGAGCTTCGAGCATTCATTCAGTGGTGTGTTAGCAAGTATCAAATGCGCTATACCGATATCTGGATTGACCCAGCATGTAGATCCTTACGAGAGGAATTGCACAAGCTAGGCATTCAGACAAGAGGGGCTTTGAACAATGCCCATGATGTCAGCAGTAAAGCGAAAGGTATCGAGGTAGGTATCGAGCGTGGCCAGAATATCATCTCTTCAGCTCAATTCTTGCTTATCAACCATCAGGAAGAAGAGTACGACCACTATCACTTTTTGAAAGAGATTGGTCTTTACAGCCGTGATGATAACGGACGGCCAATTGATAAAGATAACCACGCAATGGACGAATTTAGATATAGTGTTAACGTATTTTATAAGCGTTACGCTAATTTTTAGCAACAAGGAGCCAGTAAATGGGCATTATACAATTTGTCAAAAATCTATTTAAGAGAGGACAGTATGCAATGACGACAGAAAGTCTAGCAAGTATCACAGACCATCCTAAAATTGCAGTGACAAGCGCAGAGTATCGTCGAATCAACGAGAATTTAAGATACTATCAGAGCAACGCTGACAAAATCACTTACATAAATACGGACGGCATCAAGAAACAAAGAGAAGCGACCCATTTGCCAATCGCTCGGACCGCTGCTAAGAAGATTGCAAGCCTGGTATTCAATGAACAAGCTTCGATTAAATTGGACGACGAGCAAGCAGACGCATTCATTCAAGAGACATTGAAGAATGACCGCTTTAACAAGAATTTTGAGCGCTATCTTGAGAGCTGTTTGGCCCTGGGCGGTCTTGCTATGCGGCCTTATGTAGATAATGGACGAGTGCGAGTGTCATTCGTACAAGCGCCTGTCTTTTTGCCGTTACAAAGCAACACGCAGGATATTTCAAGCGCTGCAATCGTGACTAAAACGATTAAGGCTTCAGGTCAGAAGAACATTTACTACACCTTGATTGAGTTCCACGAGTGGGCGAATGACGGTAAGTATATTATTTCTAACGAGTTATACAGGTCTGAGAACTCTGAGCAGGTCGGTGGACGTGTGCCTCTAGCTGAAGTCTACGAGGATCTAGAAGAACAAGTTGAACTTGACGGTCTAACAAGACCGCTTTTTTCATACCTAAAACCTCCTGGAATGAACAACAAGGACATCAATTCACCTCTCGGTCTGTCTATCTTCGATAATGCCAAGAGCACGATTGATTTCATTAATACGACCTATGACGAGTTCAAATGGGAAGTCAAGATGGGCCAACGTCGAGTGGCCGTTCCTGAAAATCTGACAGAAACTAGAATGGTTAATCAGGACGGAGATGTCCAGCTTGTCAAGCGGTTTGATACAGAGCAGAATGTCTACTTGCGCTTATCTACTAGCGACATGGATGGTGGAAGCATCACAGACTTGACTACTGCAATCAGAGCAGATGATTACATCAAGACCATTAACGAAGGCTTGAGTCTATTTGAGATGCTTCTAGGTGTATCCGCTGGGATGTTTACATTTGACGGTCAGAGCTTGAAGACTGCGACCGAGGTCGTTTCTGAAAACTCTGATACTTACCAAATGAGAAACAGTATTGTCAGCTTGGTCGAGCAATCCTTGAAAGAGTTGATTATTTCAATCTGCGAGCTTGGTAGCCTTTATGGATTGTATAGCGGTCCAATTCCTCAAATGGAGAAGATTGCAATCAATCTCGACGATGGAGTCTTTACTGACAAGAACAATGAGCTTGATTATTGGACTAAGGCTTTGGCCAGTGGCATTGTCAGCAAGGCTCACGCTATTCAAAAGGCTTTCAATATGTCAGAGCTTGACGCTAAGAAGATGATTCAGGCAATCAATCAGGAAACGATGGACACGGCTAACAGTCAGCGAACACAAGAGGATATTGATATCTATGGAGAATGATTAAATGAACCTAATTCCACATCTAAGGTCGTTTATAGGACTTGAAAGCCCCTCACTAGGACGGAGAATACTAGCAAAAAAAATGGTAGAAGGAATAGAAGAGGCTATCCATGGTAAAAAAGAAGAGACCACCAATCCAATTCAATGACGAGCAACTGCTACTTCAAGCAAGCAATGTCGCAGACATCTACCATCAGTTAGCTTTGGACTTGTTTGATAACGTGGTCGAACGTGTAACAGAGCGTGGCACGGTCTATCTTGATAAACAACCGTACATCTGGCAACTCGAGAAAATGCAACAGATGCACCTGCTGAACGAGGAGAACCTGAAGCTAATCTCTAAATATTCTGGAGTCGCTGAAGAGCAATTACGTCACATTGTCGAGAATGAAGGCCTGAAGCTATACATGGACACGAAGCAACAGCTTTTAGAAGATTTAGGTCATGGATCCGCAGGAAATAGCAACTACATTCAAGAAATTCTTGCTGATTATGCTAATCAAGCCGTCGGAGATATCCACAACCTAATCAATACAACCTTACCAAAGGCTGTTATCGGTGCCTATCAAGGTATTGTGGAGCAATCTGTCGCTAGAGTAGTCACAGGCTTGTCAACGGCTGATAAGGCTATCTCTGACACGGTCATGAAGTGGCAAGAGAAAGGGTTCCAAGGTTTCAAGGACAGCGCTGGGCGTAACTGGAAGGTTGACAATTACGCAAGGACAGTCATCAAGACTACAACCTATCGAACTTATCGAGAAATGCGAACTAGACCAGCTGAAGAGCTGGGCATTGATACCTTTTATTTTTCAAAAAAGGCGTCAGCTCGCAAGTCGTGCGCCCCTTTGCAGCATGAGATAGTAACGACTGGTCGGGCTAGGGTCGAACATGGCGAGAAGATTTTAGCTTTGTCAGATTATGGTTACGGTCGGCCTGAAGGGTGCCTTGGTATTAACTGTGGTCACATGCTAACTCCATTCATCCCAGGGGCTAATTACAAGCCTGATTTGGGCGAGGACGTCGATTCGGTTAGTTCAGAGCAAGCGATAGAGAACGCCAACGCGGAAGCTAAGCAGAGAGCTCTAGAGAGGTCTATCAGGGCGAATAAGGAAAAGCTCCACGTCGCTGAGAAACTAGGCGATAAAGAACTGATAGACAAGTACAAGAGTAAGATAGGCACCCAAAACGCCGCCTTGAAAGACTACATCGATAAGCACCCATTCCTGAAACGGGATGAGGAAAGAGAAAGATATCGCTACAATGATGATGCAGTTCAAAAGTTATACAAAACTATTGACAAACGCTCCAAAAAGGAGTATTCTGAAATACTACAAAATTTAGGAAATAAAGCACCTAAATCTTATAGTGATTTTCGGGCTCTAAGTCGCTCTGAAAAAGACTCCTTGAGGCATGATAATAGGATTGTCAATTATTTCAAAGGGGACATTCAAGAGAAACTGTCTGACAAGCAGAAACAGCAGGCGGTGGAGGCTTACTTTAATTTCAAAAATGCTGGCATAACATTTGGAGACCATGCAATAGCACGCTACATAGAACGTATGAGGCGCAAAGACGGCACGTTTGCTTATAATTATGAAACGGTAAAGACAGCCTTTTCTCTACCACCTAATTATGTATCAGAGCAGAATGGCAGACTTGCAAGATACTATAACGGTATCCTCTATATCACTGAGCCTGATACAGATATTGTAGTAACTATGATGAAACGTAAAAAACTGAAAGGATTTAAACCATTATGAAATACAGTCAACAAGTATTAGACATGCTAGAGCAAGCTGTCAATGGTCAGATTGATAATTTTTGGGATTTCTCCTTCAAGTTTAACGCCCTTTTCGGAGAAGATGAAGACTTTGCTGAGGCTTGGGACAATGAAAACCCTGAAATGTTTGACGCTCTCAATGACTTTGAGCTGATGATGTTCTTAGAGGAACATGACCCAAGTGATAAGCAAGGATTTATCAATTTCCTAACGCCATACTATGAACAGGTAAAACAGTTAGTAAAACTTAGCGCTTAGAACAATCTAGGCGCTTTTTTCATGCAATAATTTGCTATAAACCACTATAAACCGTGTCGAATTCGATGCGGTTTTTTGCTTGACTTTATCCGCAGTCGGTAAAGAACGGAAGATAATACCTAATTTTAGGAGGATAGAAGAATGCCAGAAGACATTCAAACACAAACTGACCAGCCAGTCAATGCTGGAGAAAACACTGAGTCACAAACTCAAGAGCAACCTGTCAAGACTTTCACTCAAGATGAAGTGACTGGTCTTGTAGCTAAAGAGTCAAAGAAAGCGCAAGAGAAAATCTTCAAAAGCCTAGGATTTGAGGACATCAAGAGCGCTAAAGAAGGACTCCAGCAACTCAAAGAGTGGAAGGACTCACAAAAGAGCGAGGCTGAGAAACAGTCAGAAGCGCTTGCTGCTAAAGAGAAAGAGCTAGAAATTGCTTTGTCAGATAAGAAGAACCTGGAAGCGAAACTATCAGCTCTGACTCTGGGAGTAAATGCTGAGTCTGTAGACGACGTCATCACTCTATCTGCTCGCTTAGTGACCGATGAGGTGTCTATCGAAGACGCTATTGGTCAAGTGTTGCAGAAATATCCTCAGTTTGGTCGCACAGAGCAAGTCGAGGAGAAAAAGCCGACATTTTCGGCCGGAGGAAATCCGACGGCTGGAACGAACCAAGAAGACGCCTTTTTGAAGGCTCTCGGACTAAATAATTAACAGGAGAATGATCAATGACAATTAACTACATCACTAAACACGAAGGCACCTTTGAAAAGAAATTGATGCAAGGCGCACTCACAAGTATTTTGGAAACGCCACAAGTAAACTGGTTGGGCGCTAAATCTTTCGAGTTGCCTACAATTTCAGTTACTGGTTACAAGGCGCATACTCGCTCTAAAGGCTACAACGCTGGTACAGTTTCAAACGACAAGAAAGTTTACACCCTCGGATTTGACCGTGATGTCGAGTTCTTCGTAGACGCTGCAGACGTAGATGAAACGAACCAAGAACTTTCAGCTGCCAACGTATCTAATACATTCATCACCGAACATGCTACTCCAGAAGTGGACGCTTACCGCTTCTCTAAAATTGCTACAGAAGCTATCACAAACAGCCACTTCAAGTCTGAAGATGACCTATCAGAAGTGAACATCTACACAAAATTGAAAGCTGCTCTTTTGCCAGTTCGTAAATATGGCGCTCAAAACATCGTTATGTATGTTTCTAGCGAGGTTATGGATTTCTTGGAACGCTCTAAAGAGTTCACACGCTCAATCGCTACTACATCGCCTCAAGGAATTGATACTCGTGTCACTTCACTTGACGGAGTTCAGCTTATCGAAGTTTGGGATGATGCACGTTTCAAGACTAAGTTTGACTTCACTGAAGGCTTTGTTAAGGCTTCGGATGGTAAAAACATTAACTTCTTGATCGTTGCTAAGCCAGCAGTAATTGCCAAGGCTAAGTTCAACTCAATCTATCTTTTCGCTCCTGGCCAACACACAGAAGGTGACGGATACTTGTATCAAAACCGTTTGTATCATGATCTTTTCGTCTTGCAATCAAAACAAGACGGGGTCTATGTTTCTCACAAATCTGCTTAATAAGGAGGTAGAAAATGCGTAAGTACGAAAAAGGAAACCAAGTCTACACCGTGCAGGAAGGCAGCTTGCTTGAAGCTCAGCTAATCGCTGATGGATTTGAAGAAGTGATTGAAGACGGCCAAATCTCAGAGATTTTGGCTACTCATTCACTTTCGGACATGACTTTGGCAGAGTTGAAAGCTCTTGCTAAAGAGCGAGGGTTTGAGGGCTATTCAAACAAGACCAAAGATGAACTATTGGAGGTGTTAAATGGCCAAATTTAAAGCAAAATTGAACGCTTATCTAGCTAAGTCTGACCGTCATTTTGACAAAGGGCAAGAATACGAGCTAGATCAAGACGAAGCTAATCGAATCAATGGCCTGTTTAATGAGGTGATTGGCGAAGATTGCTTTGAACTCGTTGAAGAGCCTAAGCAAGATTTAGTTGAGGTGGGGACATCCACCTTTTAAGGAGGTGATTAGATGGCTTACTTAACTAAAGAGGAGTTCGAGAAGCTCGGATTTGAGGTCGAGGGCGACTTTGACAAGCTTTTGAAGCGAGCGGAACTCGCTATCGATGCTTATATCAGGGATTTCTATTCTCTAAATAACTTTGATAGCGACAATACAGCTCGCAAGAAGGCAGTTAAACGAGCTACAGCCTTTCAGATTGCTTATTTGGACACTTCTGGGGTCCTGACGGCAGAGGACAAGCAATCTATTGCCAGCATGTCAGTCGGGCGGACATCTATAAGCTATCGCTCAGGCTCTCAGAATGGCTCAAATTCGCTTTCTTTAGCAGAGAGGTATAATTTATCGAGAGACGCTGAAAACTGGCTGAGAATGGCAGGATTTGGCTCAGCGAGGGTTGATTATGATAGATAAACGAATGCTAACTGATTCAGTGACTATCAAAAAGCCTGTTGGTGAGGATGATTGGGGGAAAGAGGCTTACTCTGCCCCTCTTTTATTGTCACCTTGCAAATTCGATAGGTCCTTTTCTCATTCTGGCTCAGGCAATCATCGTAGCGAGTCCAATTCTTCGACTGTGATTGTCTATCACAGATATTGCCCTGTGGCACTCGACAAGAGTTTTGTGGGAGGTGTTGTAGAAGAGGACGGCGTCAGCTACGTTGTTAAGAACATCATCCCTCAATATCATCCTCTAACCAAGAAGCTACTAGCTTATGAAATCGAGGTGATTTGATGGGAGGTGTTAATGTTAAGATTGACCTTTCAGGAGTTGAGAAGAAAGTATCTCCAGAGAATTTCGCTAAAGGAAAGTTAGCTATTGCTAACCAGATGCTGATGGACATGGAGCGATTTGTCCCAAAACGAAGAGGGGACCTACGGTCTAGTGGACATGTTCGTCAAGATTCGATTGTCTACGCAACACCTTACGCTAGATTGCTCTATTATGGCAAGAAGCGGAAAGGTTTCTTTTCAGAAAAACAAAGAAGATTCTTCTTTGCAAATAAAGATAAGTTGCTGAGCCAAAAACCAACGCCTGGAACTGGTCCAAGGTGGGATAAAAAGGCCTCAGCTCTATATGCTAAGAATTGGGCGGAGGTAGGAGCCAAAGCAATGGGAGTTAAATAATGCACGAAAATGACTTTTCAGAGGTCTTGCTTGAGCATATCAAAAGCGTTCAAGCCAAAATCCCTTCAAAACACGGCTATTTAGACGAGAAAGAGGGATTGGTCGTCTATCCTCTCCCTGGCGGAGATGTGGTGGATGAGGACATGGCAGGGACGCAGATTGTGGACCTACCTTTTGAGATTGCAATCAAGTCAAAAGACCAGAAATTAATTGATACTACACTATGGCAGATTAACACTGCCTTATCAAAAATTGGCTTGGAATTACCGAGCAAAAACAATTCATATAACTATTTAGGCCTTGAAGTCAAGAAACCGTACTTAAACGATTTAGATGAACAAGGCTTTTACACTTATTTGCTGGACGTGACAGCAAATCTTGAAATCGAAAGGAAAGAATAATGCCAAAAAATAAAAACGCACTACGAAAACACTACATCGGACCTTACAAGGAAGCTACTCCAGACACCCCACCAACAGCAGAAGATTATCTTTGGCTTGCTAAAGGTCTGAAGTCATCTTCACCAGAAAACAACGAAGAAACAGACGACTCTGCATACTTTGACGGTGACGGTACCAAGGAAGAAATGGTGATCTCTAAAACGCGAGGACGCACATTTGAAGGTCATCGTGATTACTCAGACAAAGCTCAAAACTTTGTTGCTGACAAAGAAGATGAGGTCGGTGATGATCTCGTTGTTTGGTACAAAGAAGTTTCGTCTGATGGCAAAACTCAAAAAGAGGGATTGGCCCGTCTTTCTGAAATTGAAATTGGAGATGGTGAAGCGTCTGAACTTGAAACGATCAAATTCAAAGTTACGTGGACTCGCAAACCTAAAAAATCTGCTGTAGTACCAGGATAGTCTAAGGCGTGATATTTCACGCCTTTTTATTTTTGAAAAGGAGTATAAAACATGGTAGTCATTAAAAAAGCTAGTAACATCATTCCTATTGATTTCGGAGAATTTCAGCTGGAATACATTGCAAATGACAAGGGTGTGAAGGAACTTGATAAGTTCCGTGAGGGCTTAGCAAAGAACTGGAAGAAAATTGAAAAACTTTCCGACGAGAAAATCGCAGAAAAAGCCAAAGAACTTGTAGAAAATGGCTGGACTCAATTATTTGGGGATAATGCATTTGAAAAAGTCTATAAATTCGCAGACGAGGATACAACTATTGCCTTTAACTATCTGATGCAGGCTATTCTTGGGATTCAGAAAGAATATAAAGAGCGCAATTCAGAAGAAGCGTTCAAGAAATATTTAGAGGGTTAATGATGCTAGATCTATCACGAAAATTAACAGATGAGTTGGTTATAGGTGATAAGATCTACTCTCTCAATATGTCCTTTGATAACATCATCAGACTCTTTGAAATGTGGTGTGATGAAGAGGTGCCAGAACAAGTTAAGCCTTTCTTTGCTCTAAAAATGCTTACAGGAGATAGCTTTGGGTCGTTCTCGATTGAAGATGCTATGAATATCTTTCAACGGGTTTTCGAGGAACACATCCAGTTAAAATCACTGAAAGATGTATCGGTTGAGTACGACTTGGCCGGCAACGTGATGCAAAAAGAACCTTCTACTCAAAGCAAAGAACCGCCTGTATATGACATTTCTTTAGATGGTGATTTTATATACGCAAGCTTCATGCAAGCTTACGGCATTGATTTGCTTGAAGAAAGAGGGAAGTTGCACTGGAAGAAGTTTAATGCATTGTTGTCAGGGTTGCCAGAAGGCACTAAATTCGTTGAAGTCATCAAAATTAGGAAGTACAAGCCACGAAAGGGCGACTCTCAGGCTTACATCGATGAAATGATGAAGTTAAAGAAAGAGTATGCGTTGCCTGATTCTGAAAATTATGATGATGAAGAAGACGAAGGTTATTACTACGAAATGGATTAGGAAGGAGGTGGTAAGATGGCAGATGGAAAGGTCGTCATTCAAGTTGATATGGATGGCAACAAGGCTCAGTCAGGAGTCGCACGGTTAAAAGGCATGGTTGGAGGATTATCCGAAAGCGGTGCACAATTAGGCTCGGTCTTTAAGTCAGTCCTTGGCGCTAATATTGTTAGTGGTGCGCTGATTTCAGGGATTCAATCCTTGGGTAGCGCTGTTAAAGGTGTATTTTCCACGGCTTTAGACGAAGGAGCCAAGCTCCAGCAATCATTCGGTGGTATTGATACGCTCTACCAGGGAGCGGAAGATACCATGAAACAATATGCTACTGCTGCGGCTTCAGCTGGTATCTCTGCTAATACATACGCAGAGCAGGCAGTTTCTTTTGGCGCCAGCTTAAAAAAGGCGCTTGGTGGTGATGCCGTGAAGGCTGCTGAGTCAGCGAACAAGGCAATCATGGCTATGGCTGATAACTCGGCTAAAATGGGTACTGACATCGGTTCAATCCAAATGGCTTATCAAGGATTTGCCAAGGGTAACTATACCATGTTGGACAACCTCAAGTTAGGGTATGGTGGTACTCAACAAGAAATGCAACGGCTCCTCAATGATGCTAGCAAGCTTGAAGGTGCAATGGGCAAGAAGTTCAACATCAATAACTTTGCAGATATTGTAGAGGCTATTGATCTTGTCCAAAAAGACTTGGGAGTGGCTGGAGTTGCAGCAAAAGAAGCTGAAACAACTTTCAGCGGTTCATTTGCTGCAATGAAGGCATCAGCATCCAACTTTTTAGCAAATCTTTCACTTGGCGAGGATGTAGGACCTGCTTTAAAAACTCTAATATCTAGTACCTCGACTTTCCTTCTTGGGAATTTCGTACCAATGGTCGGAAATATCATGCGCCAGCTCCCTCAAGCTATTGAAGTGGCAATGGCTGAAGCAGGGCCGAAAGTTGAGGAAGGATTTAGATCGTTATTCACTGGTCTAGGAGTTGACGAGGGTGTTTTTGATGTAATCAAGGACACTTTTCGAGATGTGGTCGTGACAATCCAGTCACTCTTTGAAGAATTGACAAGCGAATCCAATGGATTTGGTAATGTCATTCAAGGTGTTGGGAATATCATTAAAATAGTGAACGTCAACATCCAGAATATGGCTATGGCCTTCCAATTCGCACTAGAGGCATTCTCTGAAACAGGAGCAATCAAGAACGCCTATCAAGCATTTAAAGATTTGACGGATGCAGCTTTAGATCTTGCTATTAAGTTGGGAGATGCAATTCCTTGGGATATCGTAGGCGCAGCCGCTGGCCACGTCGTGAACGCTATTTCTTTAGTCGTGAGTTGGATTTCAAAATTAACTCAATCAATTAGTGCAGATGTCTGGAGAGGATTGATTACAGGGATTGGAGGAGCTCTAGTCGCTTTCAAGGCATTTAATTTCTTGAAGAGCTTTAATCCGTTTGGCTTATTCGCTAAAGGTGCTAAAGAAGGGGCAGACGAAGTTGTGAAGGGTGCAACGAGCTCGAAAAGCGCAATCGCTCAAATCTTCAAATCAATCTCAACTCTAATCAAAACAACAGGAACAGCAATCAAAACGGCTGCGACAGGAATTGGTGAAGGCATCAAAATTGCTCTTTCTGGATTGGCTCCGATCATCCGAGCATTTGGATTGGCTTTGAGAACAGCTGGGATTGGGAATATCCTTGCTCTTGGCGGAGCGATTGGTATTGCAGCAGTCGGAATCGGTGCCGGAGTGGCTATTATTGCTGCAGGCTTAAGTCTCATTGCCAGCCAAGGTGAAGGAGTGGCTACAATCATTAATGCAGTTGGGCAGGCATTTGCTACTGTTGCTACTGCGATTATTGGTGCATTTGCTCAGGCTATTGTATCTGTCGCAGGTGTTTTACCAACAGTAACAAGCGCCCTCGCTCAGCTATCTCCTCTTGTTGTTGCATTTGGTGAAGCTATGGGAGCGGCAGCTCCGTTTATCACAGCTCTCGGTGAAGCCATTTCAGGAATTGCAACAGCAATCACTCCAATCGTCGAGATTATAAGTAATGCGTTCGTTTCAGTAGCTCAAATTATTGCTGACGCTATCGTTCAAATTGTTGAAGCGATAGCTCCATTTGCTCCAGCTATAACTGAAATGGTCGTTGCGATAGCTCCGTCAATTGCTGATATCGTTTCATCATTTAGTAGCATGTTCTCTCAGATTAGCCCTATCATTGATAGCTTGTCTAATCTATTGAAAACGTTTGGGGAACAAGTGAGCTCTATCTTGAAAAGCGCTGGTAGTGTAGTTGAGTCCTTTGGCTCTGCTATTCGTAATGTGCTTGACGGTGTAGCTGGTATCTTTGATAGTATCGGTAACGCCGCCTTAAACGCTGGTCTTGGAGTCAAATACATGGCTGAAGGGATTGCGATGCTTACTGAACTAGGATTGCTAGACTTGGCTGGAACATTGGCAACAGTGGCAACAGGATTGACAGCTATTGCCAATTCTGGCATTGCGTCAGCAGGCCCAGGATTGCAACAAGCAGGACAAGGAATGCAATTGATTGCGATATTCTCGCAATTAGCATCAATGTCGTTGCAAACTCTACCAACAGCATTCACCCAACTTTCTGAAAGTTTGACAAACCTACCTACACAGTTAAGCACTGCTGGAAGTTCTTTACAGACTTTTGCTACTAATTCACAAGTTCTAGCATCTAGTGTTATTGTTATCAGCTCAGCTCTATTAGCTATTAACGTTGGATTTGAGATGTTCAATTCTCAAGTGTCGCAAGCTAATTCAGCTCTACAGAGTCTCGGAACGATTACTTCGGTTGTAGTAAGCAATATCAGTTCATTCGGTTCTAGTATATCTACATCGATGTCTGGTTCAACTGCAGCAATTCGAGACGCTGGAACTCAAATGATGACTTCGATGCAAGAGTCCATCAATCAAATGCGGACTGTTGTTGATAATGGTATGACTTCGATAGTTTCATCTATTCAATCTAACGGGGCTTTGATGGTTTCTTCTTGGAGATCTGTTGGCCAGCAGATGATTACGATTACTCAAAGCTTCGCTAACAGTGCTAACAGCTACTTGAGAAACATTGGGTCAGGAGTTGACTTGTATTCAAACGGTTCAGCTCTTATGGCTGGTCTGAAATCTGGTATTGACTCAGGTTGGTCTCAGATTACATCTAGCGTCTCAAATATGGCTCAATGGATTAAAGACCATAAAGGACCCGTTTCATATGATAGAAAGTTGCTTATTGAGAACGGTTCAGCTCTTATGGCCGGTCTTAATCAAGGTATTCAGGCTGGTTGGAGAAATGTCATGGATAACATTTCAACCATGGCAGAGAGTATCCAGGATGTAATTGCAGATGACTCTTCAAACATTGGCTGGCAAATCGGTCTAGGAATTTCAGATGGTCTTGATTCATCAATGAACGGTGTTACATCTCATTTAGATGCAATCCGTGACCATGTCAACGATTTTAGTCTGAAATCGAAGAATCTTTTGACAGGAGCGACTGCTACTATGTCAAGCCAATTGAAGGTTGAGACATTGAGAGGTAAGACGCCTA
Organism: Streptococcus oralis; assembly: GCA_963554735.1. GTDB lineage: Bacteria > Bacillota > Bacilli > Lactobacillales > Streptococcaceae > Streptococcus > Streptococcus oralis_CX. The sequence continues at coordinate 8,643 of CAUVSV010000018.1, read as the reverse complement.
TTGATGAAACCTCTAGCAGGCAGGAAGCCTATATCGCTCATTCAACCAGTCTATTATCAGATGTGATTGATAGCTTGTCAGAATTGAGAGAGCAAGTAGCACAAGGACAGACAATGGTCTTGGATACTGGGGCGCTCATTGGCGGTACCGCATATGCTTACGATGAAGCAGTAGGAAACATTCAGGCATTGAAAGGACGGCATCGATTATGATTACTCAAATTAAGGAATATATCCAATTCGGTGATTTTAATAGCAAAGATGCCGGTTGGTATCTTCAAAGTAGGGACGCCCCTACTCCTGACAAAAAGGAGATTGTGGAGCAGATCCCTTATCTGCAAGGTGTTTTAGACTTCTCTGACGTACTCGGAGAAGTCTTCTTTGATAGACGAGAAATTACTTATGAATTCAAGTTACCAAACAAGGACTATCCTGATAGAAAAGTAGCTGAACGATTCATAAAATCAAGCATGACTACTAAATCAGAAAGTCAGCTATTTGACACTCACGATAAGCGTTATTATTGGCTCGGTAAGGTCAAAAACATTAAGGTGACAGATGTGCCTTTAAAGAAACATTTGATTGCTACAATTGTTTTTATTTGCTACCCTTTTGCGTTTCATGTTGATAATTACTTCGATGATGTTTGGGATACATTCGATTTCGAGAATGATTTTTCAAATTGGACCAAATGGAATATCAATGGTCAAAAAGAAGTTTACTTTGTTAATGGTGGTGATACTTCAGTCAGTCCGACAGTCATCTGCAGCAGTGACATCAGCCTTATCGATAAGAAAGGTAAAACATACAAGTTTAAGAAGGGTGAAAATACAGATTTCGTCTTATCTATGAAACCAGGTATCAACCGTTTTACCGCCAAAGGCACTGGAACGATTTCATTAAGATTTAATGCAGAGGTGATGGCATGAAGAATGGTGGATTTGAAGTATATTTTTGGAACTCTTTTCGAGAAATGTTATCGGATGCCGATTTTACCAAAAAGAAGGTCGTTCATAGTCCATATTCTCGAAAAGGTAATAAAATCCTTTCAGGGTCTATCAAGCAAGCGCAAAATGCGATTAATGAGTTCACTTTTGTCATCCCAATGCAAAATGATTTGTATCAGAAACTCATCCCTTTTCAATCAATTGTCCAGGTCGTGAATTTATATGACGAGGAAGTCGAATTTGAGGGTAGGGTTTTGAGTGTTTCAAACAAGATGACGAGCACAGGATTCGTTCAAGAGGTTGTTTGCGAAGGTTTTCTATCATTCTTGCACGACAGTACACAACATTTCCAAAAGTTGAAAAACACTGGTGCTGAAGCATACTTGAGAGAAATCTTGAATCAGCATAATGCACAAGTAGAAGATTACAAGCGAATTTATCTTGGTTCTGTCACTGTCAAGAGTTTAACAGACAAGCCTTGGCGCTATCTTGGATATGAATCTACTTGGGATACGATTCGAGAGCGTATCATAGCTAGTATTGGAGGCTATCTGACTTTGAGAAGGACGAGTGATGGATTGTATCTAGATTGGACGACGTCTATCGGCCAAAACCAAGAATCGCCTATCCAATTAGGACGAAACATTAAGTCAGCATCTCGTGAAGTTTCATTTGACGGCATTGCTACTCAAATAATGCCGATCGGAGCAGATGAGAAGAACTCAGACGGTTCTACTTCAAGTGATAAAGAAGAGCAAGGATCTGATGTAACAAGAAAGCAGATTGACATCTCGTCAGTGAACGGTGGCAAGATGTGGCTTGAAGATGCTGAACTTGTAGCAAAGTTTGGCATTATTCGAAAACCAGTTATCTGGACCGAGATTGATAGTCCGTCCATCTTGAAAAGTAGAGGACTACAGTACCTAAGAAATCAAAAAATCGCTCTTGCAAAGTGGACGGTTGCAGCAGTCGAGAGATATTTGATTGACTCTAGATATGTGAAATTTAAAATCGGTAATACACATCCAATTTTGAATGCTCCGCTTTCAGGAATTGAGCGTTTGCAAATTATCGAGAAAAAGATTGATATCCTAAATCCTCAAAGTGTCGATTTGGTTATTGGTTCTAAGTCTCAATCGCTATCTGCCTATCAATTACAATCTCAAGAAGCAGTTGAATCAATTGAACGTGTTAAAGCGAATAAAGACATTGAGAGCAAGCGTGAGAAACTTTTGACACTAACAAATGAACTAGAGCGCTTGAGAAATGAACGCAAGCCTGAAAATACAGAAAGAATTAGAGCATTAGAAGCTGAAATCATTAAAATTAGAAATGAATTAGGAGGAAGTTAATGACAACAGAAGAAGCAACAGGACGTTTGAATCTATACGACGATCCTTCGCCTTTGCCTAAAACTGACAATATCAATATTCTCGTTGATGGTATCAGAAAAAAAACGAGAGGTGCTGATGTTCGAGAATCGATTGCAAAAGCGCTTGAGGTAACATACGAAACAGCGACTAAAGACGGCAATGCGAATATGGAAGTAGCAAAGGCTAGAGGTGGTTTTGATACACTTTCGCAAAATCTTATTAGCATAAATGCTAATGCGGATGCTGCTAATCAAAAAGCCAGCAAACTTGGCAATGACAAAGTTGACAAAAACGGCGCTGCTCAAGTTACTTGGGCAATGTTAGCACAAGATGCACGAGAACAAATCGCCGGGACCAAAGTGGCAGTCGTGGGAAATAATTCTGTTAGTTCTGCTAATATTGTTAACGGTTCTGTGACGTCTGAAAAACTGGATGAGCGTATGGGCTTTGGATTAATGTTAGCAGGACGATTAACAATTGATGTGAAAAATTCTACAATTTCACTAAACTCAGGAAGTTGGGTACAAGTAGGAAAACGAAAATTTGGAGTGACTAAGAATTTAACAACATCTCTTCCGAAAGAAACACTCAGCCAGTATGTAATATATAACGACGAAACTCAAGATTTGTATGTAAAAAACCTTGAAACTATTAGCAATATCGGTAATAGAGAAACCATTCTTGCTATTTTATTCAATGGAGTACTGTTACATCCTCAATCTTCGCCTTTTGTTAAAACAATAGGATTAAAAGTAGGCGAAAGAAGTGACTACGTAGATGCTAACTGGGGCACAGTAATCCAAGGTCAAATTATATTTGACCCAAAGACACGAACTATAAAAGGTAAACGCGAGGGAAATAATTTTATCATCGCTTGCGATGGGTATTTCGTTGATGGTATTGATGAGTTTGAACTCACGTTTGGCTCTCCTTATGGTCAATTGTTACTTTTTGATAGAGACGCTAAAACTTTTCAGCTTACGAACATGTATTCTTATTCAGAATACCGACGAACTGAAATACCAAAAACAGCATCTCTAATCAAAATTGCGGAAATATATTTTGATGAAATTCGACATATATCTCACGAAAGAAATTTTGTTAACGTCGATAAATTGGCTTCTGCTCAGCCAATAATCACATTAGAGCAACTCAAAATTGACCTGCAGACTAAAAAGACTGTTCTTGTAACGTTGGGAGATAGTACAACCGACGCACTAAGAACAACCAATTACACCGGAAACGTTCTTGAAGGTTTGGTTGACAAGCCTAATAGCTACACTGAAATTTTAAATAACATTGTAAATGGTCAAAAAGGTTATTCATTCAACCATAAATTTTACAATCGAGGATTCTCAGGGAAAACAATTAATTGGCTTCGTCAAAATTTAGACGCTGTTCTATCTCCGATACATGAACCGATTGATTATGCATTCATTACGATGGGTATCAATGACATGGTATATGATGCAAGCAAGATTAAATCGTTCCGTGACGATCATATCAATATTATCAATCATTTGCTGGCAAAAGGGATTAAACCTGTACTAATGAGCACTCAAGCTGAATTTGAGAACCACAAGCGTTTTGGTTCGAAGATTAATGCTATAGCCGACAACATCAAGAAGGATTTAGCTACAGAATTAGGATTGCCATTTATTGATTATAATGCAGGTACACGAAATATTTTGAATAATTCAGAATATAAGATTAAGGATTTAAGTCCTGATATGTGTCACTTTGGGAATCTAGGCCATCAAAAAGGGGCGGAATTCTTAGCAAGTCAATTGATACATCAGACGGTTGTGATTTCGGAATCTAGCAAAGTTGGATATCAAAACAACAAAGTTGTGTCAGATTTGAGCTATTCAGATTACTTAACGGATGATCAGGATGAAGTCAAATTTATTGGAAGAACTGACGGCTTTGATTTAGAAGGTCAACTAAATTCCGCTGAAACTAAGACTATGTTTGAGGTTTCTGTTTATATTGAGCGCCCGTCAGTTATCCATTACTTTGGAGACAACGTGATTCTGATGTCAAATGGGCAGACGTTATCAGACGGCGCTGTGCTCGATGTTGGATTTTATCGAATCACATCCAAGAATCAACCTGGAGTTGCTAGTAAGTTCCGTGGCTTGAAATTTAATCTGAAAGAAGTATAGATGAAGGAGGTTATATGCCGATTGAAGAAGCTGAAAAAATCGCTCAAAGCCAGGTAGCTTGGGCGATTTTGTTTATCTTACTTTTCTTCATTATAATTCGATATCTTATCAAGACTTCGGACAAGCGAGAAAAGAAGATTATGGATTTGCATGAGCAATCAAAGGCTGACTCTAACAGACGAGAAGAGCGTTTGATGACTCACTTAGAAAAAACTACTACAGAATTAACCACAATAACTCACACGGTCGGAGACATTCAAAAAGAAATGGTCCGCATGAACGACCGCATGGAAGAAATCGAAAAAGGAGAATAACACATGCAACAAATTACTGAAATCATCGTAGCTTCAGCTACTGGAATCTTGACTATCCTGGCTGGTATCGCAGTCAAAGCCATTAAGGATTTCCTTATCAAAAAAGGTGGAGAAAAGACCATCAAGATTGTCGAAATCTTGGCCAAGAACGCAGTAAATGCCGTTGAGCAGGTCGCCTCCGAGACTGGATACAAGGGCGATGAGAAGCTGGAGCAAGCACGAACTAAAATCCGTGCTGAACTTAGCAAATACAACATCAACATGACTGATAAGGATTTGGACACATTTGTCGAGTCAGCTGTTAAACAGATGAATGATGCATGGAAAGGGGAGTAATCATGGATATTGATACAAGTAGACTAAGAACCGACCTTCCACAAGTTGGGGAACAACCATACAGACAAATTCATGCGCATTCAACAGGAAACCCGAACTCAACGGCACAAAATGAAGCAGACTACCACATGCGCCGTCCTGTTGATTCAGGATTTTTCTCACATGTCGTCGGTAACGGCCGTGTGATGCAGACCTGGTACACAGACATGGGGGCCTACGACGTAGGAGGTGGCTGGAACGTTGAAGGATACGGCCAAGTTGAACTGATTGAGAGTCATGAAACCAAGGAAGAGTTCATGCGTGATTATAAGATCTATGTTGAGCTTTTGCGAAACCTTGCAGACGAAGCTGGAATTCCGAAAACACTTGACTCTGACAGTCTAGCTGGTATTAAGACGCACCAATACTGTACTTATAACCAGCCAAGAAACTACTCTGACCATGTTGACCCTTATCCATATTTGGCTAAATGGGGCATCAGTCGTGAGCAGTTCAAGAAAGACATCGAAGGCGGTCTATCTGAATCTGGTTGGAAACAAAATAGCACTGGCTGGTGGTGGGAGGAGTCAGATGGCTCTTATCCTACAAACCGCTGGAAGAAAATCAATAATGAGTGGTTCTACTTTGATGAACGTGGCTATTGCTTAATCAATCGCTGGTTCAACGATGGCAAAGACTGGTTCTACCTCGACAAGCGTGGCGCAATGGTCACAGGGTGGATGTTCCTTAATAATCGCTGGTATTTCTTCAAGTCAGACGGGCGCATGGCTACTGGCTGGGTGAAATATCGAGAAACTTGGTACTTCATGGAAGAAAAAGATGGATATATGCTATCTAAGCAATTTATCAAGTCAGGCGATGGCTGGTACTATCTAAAAGCAAATGGTGAACTTCACACAGATCCAGCATTCAAAACCGAACCAGATGGTCTTGTGACCGTCGTTGACAAACTAAAAGAAGAAAAATAAAACAGAAAGGCTTTCAATTAGATTACACCAACCGCAGGCATTTGCTTGCGGTTTTTTTGTTTGCTCTGGAATGTTATTACTTAAAAGTGCGTTGCTATCAGTTTTGTTAATGCCAACAAAATTGGCCTGAAAGTAGTTTCAGAATAAAAAAAGTAATGATTTTTTCACTACTTTTTTTAATTTCTTACGAATAGATAAGTAGGAGGAAGAAAATATGAACATTTTGAAGATTAAAATTGCAAGCATAGAGCAGACAGAATTAGGCTTTGAGCATTGGGTAGATGTGACTTACACTGTGCCGATTTTGAAAAATGAGTACACGGTAAAGTTGTTGCTGTTCATGGAGTGTAAGATAGAGGACCAGGAGGTTATTGAGTACCTGGTATCGACTTGGAAGTATCGTGATCTCGTGCTACACTCGGTAAGGATGTATGAGATGGAGAGAGAAGGTGCATGACTGTGAAAATATATTTTATGTATTTTGCTCTAACTAATCATGATTGGACGTTTAACGTCTACACCAGAATTGCACAAAACCAACAACGACAAGTCAGTAGCTCGCGCAACTATTGCTGTGAACCGTCGTTACAAAGACCAAAATGGGGAACGTGAAGCTGACTTTGTCAATCTTGTTCTTTGGGGGAAATTGGCTGAAACCTTGGCAAGCTACGCAACCAAAGGCAGTCTTATCTCTGTGGATGGGGAGTTGCGTACCCGTCGTTTTGAGAAAAATGGTCAGACCAACTACGTGACCGAAGTCCTGGTGACAGGATTCCAACTCTTGGAAAGCCGCGCCCAACGTGCTATGCGTGAAAATAATGCAGGACAGGATTTGGCAGATTTGGTCTTGGAAGAGGAAGAATTGCCATTTTAAGCATTGAAAAGTCTGAGTTAGTCTCAGGCTTTTTTATATTGAGAAAGTCAGACTTTTTTCTTGACTATTTCTGACCAAGTGATACAATAGAACTATGAATTAGCACTCAGTTATAAAGAGTGCTAATAATATGTATTTCATCATGGAGGAAAACAGATGTTGAAACCATTAGGAGACCGTGTGGTCTTGAAAATCGAAGAAAAAGAACAAACTGTTGGAGGCTTTGTCCTTGCGGGCTCAGCCCAAGAAAAAACAAAAACAGCCCAAGTTGTAGCTACTGGACAAGGTGTTCGTACCTTGAACGGTGACTTGGTAGCTCCAAGCGTGAAGCCTGGAGACCGTGTTTTAGTGGAAGCCCATGCAGGTATTGATGTCAAAGATGGCGATGAGAAGTACATCATTGTTGGCGAAGCTAACATCTTGGCTATCATTGAAGAATAGAAGGAGAAAGTAAGTATGTCAAAAGAAATTAAATTTTCATCTGATGCTCGTTCAGCTATGGTCCGTGGTGTCGATATCCTTGCAGACACTGTCAAAGTAACCTTGGGACCAAAAGGTCGTAATGTTGTGTTGGAAAAATCATTTGGCTCACCATTGATTACCAATGACGGTGTTACTATTGCTAAAGAGATTGAGCTAGAAGACCATTTTGAAAATATGGGTGCCAAATTGGTATCAGAAGTAGCTTCAAAAACTAATGATATCGCAGGTGACGGAACGACAACTGCAACTGTCTTGACCCAAGCTATCGTCCGCGAAGGAATCAAAAACGTTACTGCAGGTGCTAATCCAATCGGCATTCGTCGTGGGATTGAAGCAGCGGTTGCCGCAGCAGTAGAAGCTTTGAAGAACAATGCCATTCCAGTTGCCAACAAAGAAGCCATTGCTCAGGTTGCTGCTGTATCTTCTCGTTCTGAGAAAGTCGGCGAATACATCTCTGAAGCTATGGAAAAAGTTGGCAAGGATGGAGTCATCACCATTGAAGAGTCACGTGGTATGGAAACAGAACTTGAAGTTGTTGAAGGAATGCAGTTTGATCGCGGTTACCTTTCACAGTACATGGTGACAGATAGCGAAAAAATGGTCGCTGACCTTGAAAATCCTTACATTTTGATTACAGATAAGAAGATTTCAAATATCCAAGAAATTTTGCCACTCCTAGAAAGCATTCTCCAAAGCAATCGTCCACTCTTGATTATTGCGGATGATGTGGATGGCGAAGCTCTTCCAACTCTTGTTTTGAATAAGATTCGTGGAACCTTCAACGTAGTAGCAGTTAAGGCACCTGGATTTGGCGACCGTCGCAAAGCTATGCTAGAAGACATTGCCATCTTGACAGGCGGAACTGTTATCACAGAAGACCTTGGTCTTGAGTTGAAAGATGCTACTATTGAGGCGCTTGGTCAAGCGGCGAGAGTAACTGTGGACAAAGATAGCACGGTTATCGTAGAAGGTGCTGGAAATCCTGAAGCTATTTCTCACCGTGTTGCAGTTATCAAGTCCCAAATTGAAACTACAACATCTGAATTTGACCGCGAAAAATTGCAAGAACGCTTGGCAAAATTGTCAGGTGGTGTCGCAGTGATCAAGGTCGGTGCTGCAACTGAAACTGAGTTGAAAGAAATGAAACTCCGCATTGAAGATGCCCTCAACGCTACTCGTGCAGC